>NZ_LQPV01000017.1:0-229885 GCF_002101935.1 Mycobacterium sp. IEC1808
GCGCCGCCCGAACCGTTGAGCCCGGCGCCGTTGCCGCCCGCCCCGCCGTCACCGCCCGTGGTGGCGCCGACGCCGCCGCGGCCCCCGGCCCCGCCCGCGCCCTGGTAAGGATTGGAGTTGCCGCCGTTGCCGCCGTTACCGCCGTGGCCGGTGACCCCCGTGCCGCCGGCGCCGCCAACGCCGCCGTTGCCGGAGATGCCGCCCGCGGTGCCACCGTTGCCGCCGTTACCGCCGTTCCCCCCGACGCCGGTCCCACCCGCGCCGCCGAGGCCGCCGCCGCCTTCGAACGGACCGCCCGTACCGCCGTTGCCGCCGTTGCCGCCGTCGCCCGTGCTGCCGGTGCCTCCGGGGCCGCCCGGGCCACCGTTGCCCCAGAGCAGGCTGCCGCCGCCGGCCCCGCCGTTGCCACCGGTTCCGCCGTCCCCGCCGGGGCCACCGAACCCGCCGGAGCCCAGCAGGCCGCCCATCCCGCCGGGTCCGCCGGTCCCGCCGATGCCGTTGGGCCCCGCGGGCCCGCCGGCGCCACCGGCGCTGCCGTGAGTCTGGTCGGGTCCGCCGAAGCCGAGCAGCCCGCCGGCCCCGCCGGGGCCGCCGTTGCCGCCCTGGGTGAGGCCGTACCCGCCGGTGCCGCCGGTGCCGCCGCCGCCGAACAGCAGGCCAGACCCGCCGGCGCCGCCGTTACCGCCGACGCCGGCGGGGCTGGAGCCGCCGGACCCACCCGGGCCGCCGACGCCGAACAACCCGGCCGCCCCGCCGTTGCCTCCCGGCGCTCCCGGGGTGGTGCTGTTGCCGCCCGCCCCGCCGTTGCCGACCAACAGCCCGCCGGGCCCGCCGGGTTGCCCTATCCCACCGACGGTGCCGCCGTTGGCGCCGTTGCCGATCAGCGGGCGCCCCAGCAGGGCCAGCGTGGGGGCGTTGATGGCATCGAGCAGGCTGCCCTGCACGTTGGCGGCCTCGGCTCCGGCGTACGCGGCCATGCCCGACGTCATGTTCTGCACGAATTGCGTGTGAAAGGCTGCGACCTGGGAGCTCAGCGCCTGGTACTCCTGCGCCTGCGCGGAGAACAGCTCCGCGACCGCGGCCGATACCTCGTCGGCGCCCGCCGCGACCACGCCCGTCGTCGCGGCCGCCGCGGCCAGGTTCGCCGCGCTGATCGCCGAACCGATGCCGGCCAGGTCGTTGGCCGCGGCCATCACCGACGCGGGAGCCGCGATCACGAACGACATGGGATACCTCCCCTATCCGATGCGCCATGACCACGAGGTCATTTCCCCCGGCGCCGCCGGTTCACCAGAGAACGCAGCCTACGCGCTCGGGGCTCAACACGCGGGGTTTGGCGCTCAACGAACGCTTTCGCCGCCGTTGCGGCTGCGGTACCGTCGCACCAACGGTAAGGGAATCGGGAAGCGGGCGAACGTGAACAAAGATGACATGATCCTGATCAGCGTCGACGACCACATCGTCGAACCCCCGGACATGTTCAAGAACCACCTGCCCAAGAAGTACGCCGACGAGGCGCCCCGGCTGGTGCACAACCCAGATGGCAGCGATAGCTGGCAATTTCGCGATGTGGTGATTCCCAACGTGGCGCTCAACTCGGTCGCGGGCCGGCCGAAGGAGGAGTACGGGCTCGAACCGCAGGGTCTCGACGAGATCCGGCCGGGGTGCTGGCAGGTCGACGAACGGGTCAAGGACATGAACGCGGGCGGGATTTTCGCCTCGATCTGTTTCCCGACGTTTCCGGGGTTCGCCGGCCGGCTGTTCGCCACCGAGGACCACGACTTCGGTCTGGCCCTGTTGCGGGCCTACAACGACTGGCATGTCGAGGAGTGGTGCGGGGCGTATCCGGCGCGGTTCATCCCGATGTGCCTGCCGGTGATCTGGGACGCCGAGGCGTGCGCGGCCGAGGTGCGCCGCAACGCCGAGCGCGGGGTGCACGCGTTGACATTCAGCGAAAACCCTTCGGTGCTGGGCTATCCCAGCTTTCACGACGACTACTGGACGCCCCTGTGGAAAGCGTTGGTCGACACCGACACGGTGATGAACGTGCATATCGGTTCCTCGGGGAAGCTGGCGGTCACCGCGCCGGACGCGCCGATGGACGTGATGATCACGCTGCAGCCGATGAACATCGTTCAAGCCGCCGCGGATCTGCTGTGGTCGGCGCCGATCAAGAAATACCCCGGCCTCAAGATCGCCCTCTCCGAGGGCGGCACCGGGTGGATCCCGTATTTCCTGGAGCGGGCCGACCGCACCTACGAGATGCACTCGGCGTGGACCCACCAGGACTTCGGCGGCAAGCTGCCCAGCGAGGTGTTCCGCGAGCACTTCTTGACGTGCTTCATCAGCGACCACGTCGGGGTGCAGCTGCGCCACCAGATCGGCATCGACAACATCGCATGGGAGGCGGACTACCCGCACAGCGACTCGATGTGGCCCAGTGCGCCCGAAGAACTCTGGGATGTCCTTCGCGCCCATGACGTTTCGGAAACCGACGTCAACAAGATGACGCACGAAAACGCCATGCGGTGGTACTCGTTCGACCCGTTCCCGGCCCACCCGCGCGAGCAGGCCACCGTGGGCGCGCTGCGCCGGGCGGCCGAAGGCCATGACGTGTCGATCCGCGCCCTCAGCCATCACAAGAAGGGCGAGCGGGTGTCCAACGCCCTGGCCGAGGCGACCCGCGGCAACAGTTAGTCCACCCGGGTGGCGTGCACCTCCCAGAACGGGGCGTGCACCCGGCCGTTCACCAGCCACGGCTCCATCGCCCGGAACCGTTCCAGCATCGGCTGCACCTGGTCGGCCATGTCCGGGTTGCGCGCGGCCATCATCTCGATCGACTCGGCGCTGATGTTGACCAGATAGGTCGTCGGGCCCAGGTAGGTGATTTCCCAGCCGTTGGCCGGCAGCACGTCGCGAAAGTCACTCTCGGACAACGACCGCATCATCTTGAAGCCGTTGACGTCATGCTCGCCGAACTCGAACATGTACAGCCGCGCCCCCGGCTTGGTCGCCCGGTGCAGCGCGTGCGCATACGACTGCTGCATCTCGGGCTCGGTGCTGAAGGTGTGGTAGAAGGCGCAGTCGACGACGGTGTCGAACCGGCCGTCGAGCCCGTCCAGCTTGGTGGCGTCAGCCACCTCGAAATCGACTGACACCCCGGCCTTTTGGGCATTTTCGCGGGCCCGTTCGATCGCGGCCTCCGACCCGTCGATGCCGGTGGCGGAGTAGCCCTTGGACGCGTAGTAGATCGCGTGGTGGCCGGGGCCGGTGCCCGGGTCGAGCACCTCGCCCTTGACCGCGCCGAGGGCGACCAGCCGCTGGACAACCGGCTGCGGGCCGCCGATGTCCCAGGGCGTGGCGGCGGGCAGCCCGTGCGACATCCGGTCGTCGCGGTACATCTCCTCGAAGCGGGTGGGATCGGTCGGGTCAAACGTGGTCATTTGGCGCCGCTCCTCCTCATCGCTTCGCTCTGCATCGTCGCCGACGCGGTCATCTCTCCCCCTCGATTTCGAATTACGGCAATGCGGTGACTAGTTGCTCGACCGGCACCCGAGGCCCGGTGAAGAACGGCGTCTCGGCGCGGGTGTGCCGGCGGGCGTCGGTGGCGCGCAGCTCGCGCATCAGGTCCACGATGCGGTCCAGCTCCGGGGCCTCGAACGCCAGGATCCACTCGTAGTCGCCCAGCGCGAACGCGGGCACGGTGTTGGCGCGGACATCCTTGTACTCGCGGGCGGCCATGCCGTGTTCGGCGAGCATGCGGCGGCGCTCCTCGTCGGGCAGCAGGTACCACTCGTACGAGCGCACGAACGGATACACGCAGATGTAGGCGCCGGGCTCCTCGCCGGCCAGAAACGCCGGGATGTGGCTCTTGTTGAACTCGGCGGGCCGGTGCAACGCGACGCTGCTCCACACCGGCGAGCAGGCCCGGCCGAGCGTGGTGGTGCGCCGGAAGTCGGCGTAGGTCGCCTGCAGCGCCTCGACGCGTTCGGCGTGGGTCCAGATCATGAAGTCGGCGTCGGCGCGCAGGCCCGCCACGTCGTAGAGCCCGCGCACCACGACGCCGCGCTCCTCCTGCTGCTTGAAAAACGTCGTCGCGTCGTCGATCACGGCGTCCCGCTGGTCGCCGAGCTCGCCCGGCCGGACCGAGAACACCGAGAACATCAGGTAGCGCAGCTGCGCGTTCAGGGCCGCAAAATCAAGCTTGGAGTCGAGTTTGGCCATGGCACCTATCGTGCCACTTCCGCTTGCAGGGCCTCGACCGCGCGCCCGGCCGCCCCGACGCACGCCGGCACGCCGATCCCGTCGAGGTAGCTGCCGGCCACGGCGAGGGTCGGCGGCAGGCCGGCGCGCACCTCGGCGACCACCTCGGCGTGGCCGGGGCCGTACTGCGGCATGGCGTCGAGCCAGCGCTGGACGCGGGCGTCGACGGGGTCGACGGTCAGCCCGAACACGTCGACCAGGTCGCTGAGCGCCCAGCCCAGCAATTCGTCGTCGGAGGTGGCCACCGCCACGTCGTCGCCTGCCCGCCCGAACGACAGCCGCAGCTGCTGGGTGTCCCCGCGCGTGCCCCACTTGCGTGACGACAGCGTGATGGCCTTGGCGCGCAACGGTTCTCCGCTCGCGACCAGGACCCCGGAGCATTGCGGGAACGGGGTGTCGGCGGGCACGGCCAAAGCCACCACCGCCGACGACGCGCTCTCGATCCGGCGCGCCGCGGCGGCGCTGCGCGGGGCGACCTCGCCGAGCAGGGCCGCCACCCGCGGGGCCGCAACGGCCAGGATCACCGCGTCGGCGGGCCAGCGGGCGCCGGTGTCGTCCAGCAGCTCCCAGCCCGGCCCGGCGGGGTCGAGCCGTTGCACCGCGGCGCGGACCCAACGCGGCCGGGCCCGTCCGACCAGCTCGTCGAGCAGCACCTGGTAGCCGCCGTCGATCGCCCCGAACACCGGCGCGCCGGTCGCCGGCGGCAGCGCCTGCCGGACGGCGTCGGTCAGGCTGGCAGCGCCGCGGTCCAGGGCCGCCGCCACGCCGGGTGCGGCCGCGCGCAGGCCGATCGTCGCGGCCGAGCCCGCGTACACCCCGCCGAGCAGCGGGTCCACCGACCGGGCCACGACCTGCGCGCCGAACCGGTCGCCGACCAATTCGGCCACCGCGGGATCGCTGCCGGGCTGCCAGCCCAGCGGTCGGGTCGGTTCGGCGTCGATGCGCGCGAGCGTCGCCTCGTCCACCAGACCCGCCACCGAAGCCGCCGACGACGGGATCCCGACGACCGTGCCGGCGGGCAACGGGTGCAGCCGGTGGTCGCTGTAGATCAGCGGGCGGGCGCCGGTGGTGCCGATCTGGCGTGCGGACAGGCCCAGCTCGGCCAGCAGCGCCGGCATCTCGGGGCGGCGCAGCACGAACGCCTCGGCACCCAAGTCCATCGGCCGGCCGCCGACGTGCTCGGTGCGCAGGATGCCGCCGAGCCGGTCGGCGGGATCGAACAGGGTGATGCTCGCGTCGGGCCCGGCGGCCGCGCGCAGCCGGTATGCCGCCGTCAGCCCTGAGATACCGCCGCCCACAACACAATACGACGGGGCCGTCATAGCGAGTGGACCAGCGCAACCAGGTCGGTCAGCACGCCGGGGTCCGTGTCGGGCAGCACGCCGTGCCCAAGGTTGAACACGTGGCCGGCCGCGCCGGCGTCCACCGCGCGGCGCCCGTCGTCGATGACGGCCCGCGCGGCGCGTTCGGCCACCGGCCAACCCGCCAGCAGCACTACCGGGTCGAGGTTGCCCTGCAGCGCCGTGCCCGGCTCGACCCGGGCGGCGGCGTCGACCAGCGAGGTCCGCCAGTCCACCCCGACGGCGGTGCACTGGCCGGGTTTCATGCCGCACTTCAGCGCCGCGGACATGGAACCCAGCAGTTCGGCGGTCCCGACCCCGAAGTGCGTCATCGGCACGCCGTATTCGGACAGGGTCGCGAAAACCCTTGAGCTGTGCGGCAACACGTATCGGCGGTAGTCGGCCAGCGACAGCGTCCCCGCCCACGAGTCGAACACCTGGATGGCGTCCACGCCGGCCTCGAGTTGCCCGCGCAGGAACGCGACGGTGAGGTCGGTCAGCTTCGACATCAGCTCGTGCCAGCTGGCCGGCTCGGCCAGCATCATCGCCTTGGTGCGCGCGTGGTTGCGGCTGGGGCCGCCCTCGACGAGATAGGACGCCAGCGTGAACGGCGCGCCGGCGAAACCGATCAGCGGCACGTCGCCCAGCTCGCCGACGAGCAGCGAAACCGCCTCGCAGATCGGCCGGATCGCCTCGGGCTCAAGGGGTTTGAACGCGTCGATGTCGGCGTCGGTGCGCACCGGGTGCGCGATCACCGGCCCGACGTCGGCGACGATGTCCAGGTCGACACCGGCCGCGCGCAGCGGCACCACGATGTCGGAGAACAGGATCGCCGCGTCGACGCCGTGGCGGCGGATCGGCTGCAGCGTGATCTCGGCGGCCACCTCGGGCTCGAAGCAGGCCGCCAGCATGCTGTGCCGCTCACGCAGCGCGCGGTACTCGGGCAGCGAGCGACCGGCCTGCCGCATGAACCACACCGGCACCCGGCCGGGCTTGCGCCCGGAGACGGCGGCCAGGTACGGCGACTCGGGGAGGTCGCGACGCGTAGGCGCAGGGTTAGTCATTGGCCTCAATGCTGCCACGACGGCTTGCCGACATCGCCGCTGCGTAACATCACGCCAATGCCGATCAGTTACGACGAGTTCCCCAGCCTGCGCTGCGAACCCAGCGAGAGCGGCGTGCTGACCCTGGTTCTCGACGCGCCGGGGCTGAACTCGGTCGGGCCACAGATGCACCGCGACCTGGCCGACATCTGGCCGGTGATCGACCGCGACCCCGCCGTGCGCGTCGTGCTGGTCCGCGGCGAGGGCGGGGCGTTCTCCTCCGGTGGCAGCTTCGACCTGATCGACGAGACCATGAGCGACTACCAGGGCCGGATCCGCATTATGCGCGAGGCCCGCGACATGGTGCTCAACATGGTCAACTTCGACAAGCCGGTGGTCTCGGCGATCCGCGGGCCCGCAGTCGGCGCCGGCCTGGTGGTGGCGCTGCTCGCCGATATCTCGGTGGCCGGCCGGACCGCCAAGCTGATCGATGGGCACACCAAGCTCGGCGTGGCCGCCGGCGACCACGCCGCGATCTGCTGGCCGCTGCTGGTCGGGATGGCCAAGGCCAAGTACTACCTGCTCACCTGCGAGACGCTCTCCGGCGAGGAGGCCGAGCGCATCGGACTGGTCTCCACCTGCGTCGACGACGAGGACGTCCTGGCCACCGCGACGCGGGTGGCCGAGGACCTGGCGCGCGGCGCGCAGGACGCGATCCGCTGGACCAAGCACAGCCTCAACCACTGGTACCGGATGTTCGCGCCCGCCTTCGAAACGTCGCTCGGCCTGGAATTCCTCAGTTTCAGCGGTCCCGACGTCCGGGAGGGCCTCGCCGCGCACCGCGAGAAGCGCCCGGCCCGATTCAACGGGGAGACGACGCCCTGATCAGGCACGACGCCCGCTGCGGGGCCCCGAAAACGCGTGGTAACGGCTTGGTCGCGACGACAGCGAAACTCGGCGCGCCTGTTTCGGCGTGTCGGGTGATGGGTCTAGCGTCGAACGCTGTGACCCGCGCCTGTGACGATGCGGAGCGGGAGCGACGAAGAGGAGCGGCGCCGTTGACCTCGACTGAACCGGCCCCATTCCGCGAGGCGGTGGCGGCGATGAACGCCGTCACCGTGCGGCCGGAGATCGAGCTGGGCCCGATCCGTCCGCCGCAGCGCCTGGCGCCCTACAGCTACGCGCTGGGCGCCGAGGTCAAACACCCCGAGCTCGAGATCGTCCCGGAACGCTCCGAGGGCGACGCGTTCGGCCGGCTGATCCTGCTGTACGACCCGGACGGCGCCGACGCGTGGGACGGCACGATCCGGCTGGTCGCCTACATCCAGGCCGACCTGGATCCCAGCGAGGCGGTCGACCCGCTGCTCCCCGAGGTGGCGTGGAGCTGGCTGGTCGACGCGCTGGAGTCGCGCCTCGAGCACACCACGGCCCTGGGCGGCACCGTCACCGCCACCACGTCGGTGCGCTACGGCGACATCTCCGGACCGCCCCGCGCCCACCAGCTCGAGCTGCGGGCGTCGTGGACCGCGACGACCCCCGACGTCGGGGCGCACGTCGAGGCGTTCTGCGAGGTGCTCGAGCACGCCGCGGGCCTGCCGCCGTCCGGCGTCACCAACCTGAGCTCTCGCTCACGCGCCTGACATGGGCGAACCGGGGGCCCCCGGGCCCGATAGCACCGCGCCCGGCAGGACCCCTGAAGCCACCCCGCTACTGCACCCGGCCGAGGGGGTTCCCGATCTCGCGGTGAGCGTCCGTGAGATCGAGGACGCCGCGCGGCTCCTGGACCGCGGGCGCGGCCCGTTCGCGGTGGACGCCGAGCGGGCGTCGGGCTTCCGTTACTCGAATCGGGCCTACCTGATCCAGATCCGGCGGGCCGGGGCCGGCACGGTGCTCATCGACCCGGTCAGCCACGGCGGCGACCCGCTGACCGTGCTGCGGCCGGTCGCCGAGGTGCTGGGCACCGACGAATGGATCCTGCACTCCGCCGATCAAGACCTGCCGTGCCTGGCCGAGGTGGGCATGCGGCCGCCGGCGCTTTACGACACCGAGCTCGCGGGGCGGCTGGCCGGCTTCGAGAGGGTGAACCTGGCGACCATGGTGGACCGCCTGCTGGGGCTCGGGCTGGCCAAGGGCCACGGCGCGGCCGACTGGTCCAAGCGCCCGCTGCCCGCCGAGTGGCTCAACTACGCGGCGCTGGACGTGGAATTGCTCATCGAGCTGCGCGCGGCGATCTCCGACGTGCTCGACGAGCAGGGCAAAAGCGGTTGGGCCGCAGAGGAATTCGACTACTTGCGCGAGGTGGGCGCCCGCGACGCCGCCCCGGTGGTGAAGCGGGACCGCTGGCGCCGCACGTCGGGAATCCACCGGGTGCGCGACCGGCGAGGCCTGGCGGCGGTCCGTGAACTGTGGACGGCGCGCGACCGCATCGCCCAGCGCCGCGACATCGCGCCCCGGCGGGTGCTGCCGGATTCGGCCATCATCGACGCCGCCCTGGCCAACCCGAAGACGGTCGAGGACCTGGTTGCGTTGCCGGTGTTCGGCGGGCGCAACCAGCGCCGCAGCGCCGAGATCTGGCTGGCGGCACTGGAGGCGGCCCGGCAGACCCAGGATCCCCCCGACGAGGCCGAGGCCCCCAACGGGCCGCCACCGCCGTCACGCTGGGCCAGGCGCAAACCGGAGGCCGCGGCGCGGCTGGAGGCGGCGCGGGCCGCGCTGGGCGAAGTGTCGGAGCGGGTGCACGTCCCGACGGAGAACCTGGTCGCGCCCGATCTGGTGCGACGGCTGTGCTGGGACTGGGAACCGGCTCCCGACCCGGACGAGGCCGTCGACGCGTTTCTGCGCGCCGGGCGGGCGCGGGCCTGGCAGCGCCGACTCGTGGACCCGCCGTTGGCCCGGGCGTTGCAGCCGCCGGAACACACCGAATGACGAAGGTTGAGTGTGAATCGTGGGCATTGCGTGTGAGTCCTGGGCGCAAAAATCGGCGAGATCCCGCCGTGAGCGCACAATGAAAGCCCTGAATGCACACCCGACTAGTCGAGGTGCTCCGGAATCTCGGCCTCGGCGACGCTGCTACCCAGCGCCGCCACCCAACCGGTGATGCGGCGGGCGATGTCCTGGTCGGTCAGCCCGAAATCGGCGAGCACCTCACCGCGCGAGGCGTGCTCGTAGAACTGCTGCGGCAGCCCGACGTCGCGGCAGGGCGTGTCGATCTCGGCGCGCCGCAGGGCGGCCGAGACGGCCGACCCCACGCCGCCGTTCACGCCGTTGTCCTCGCAGGTGACGACGAGCTTGTGTTGGGCCGCCATCTCGACGACGCCGTCGGAAACCGGCAGCACCCAGCGCGGGTCGATCACGGTCACGCCGATGCCCTGGTTGTGCAGCCGCTTGGCCACCTGCAGTGCCATCGGCACGAACGCGCCGACGCCGACGAGCAGCACGTCGTGGTTCAGCCCTTCGGCGGGCAGCGCCAGCACGTCCACCCCCGAACGCCGCTCGACGGCCGGAATGTCTTCTCCCACATCGCCTTTGGGGAAGCGGATCGCCGTCGGCCCATCACTGATGTCGAGGGCCTCGCCCAGCTCTTCGCGCAGCCGGGTCGCGTCGCGGGGCGCGGCCACCCGGATGCCGGGCACAATGTTCAACATCGACAGGTCCCACATGCCGTTGTGGCTGGCGCCGTCGTTGCCGGTGATCCCGGCCCGATCGAGCACCATGGTGACGGGCAGCTTGTGCAGCGCCACGTCCATCATGATCTGGTCGAAGGCGCGGTTGAGGAACGTCGAATAGATGGCCACCACCGGATGCATGCCGCCCATCGCCAGGCCGGCCGCCGACGTCATCGCGTGCTGCTCGGCGATGCCGACGTCGAACAGGCGGTCGGGGAACTGTTGGCCGAACGCGGTCAGCCCGGTGGGCCCAGGCATCGCCGCGGTGATCGCCACGATGTCGCGGCGCTTGCGGGCGTAGCCGATGAGCGCGTCGGAGAAGGTCGCGGTCCAGCCCGGCCCGGCGATCTTGGTGGCCTGGCCGGTGGCGGGGTCGATCACGCCGCAGGAATGCATCTGCTCGGCCTCGTCGTCCAGGGCGGGCCCGTAGCCCATGCCCTTGCGGGTGACGACGTGCACGATCACCGGGCGCCCGAAGCCGCGGGCGTGGCGCAGCGCCACCTCGACCGCGCGCTCGTCGTGCCCGTCGACCGGCCCGACGTACTTCAGGCCCAGGTCGGTGAACAGCAGCTGCGGCGACAGCGAGTCCTTGATGCCGGCCTTGACGCTGTGCATGAAGCGATAGGCGATCTGGCCGAACAGGGGCAGCGAGCGGACCGCGTCGCGGCCCTTTTCCAGCATGTGCTCATAGGCGGGCTGCAGCCGCAGGGTGGCCAGGTGGTCGGCGACGCCGCCGATGGTGGGCGCGTAGCTGCGGCCGTTGTCGTTGACCACGATGATCACCGGGCGCCGCGACGCGGCGATGTTGTTCAGCGCCTCCCAGCACATGCCGCCGGTGAGCGCGCCGTCGCCGACGACGGCCACCACGTGCCGGTTGCGGTGCCCGCTCAGCTCGAACGCCTTGGCCAGGCCGTCGGCGTAGGACAGCGCCGCGCTGGCGTGGCTGGACTCGACCCAGTCGTGTTCGCTCTCGGCGCGCGACGGGTACCCCGACAGGCCGCCCTTTTTGCGCAGGCTCTCGAAGTCCTGGGCGCGCCCGGTCAGCGCCTTGTGGACGTAGGCCTGGTGGCCGGTGTCGAAGATGATCGGGTCGTGCGGCGAGTCGAACACCCGGTGCAGCGCGAGCGTCAGCTCGACGACGCCGAGGTTGGGCCCGAGATGCCCCCCGGTCGCAGCGACCTTGTGGATCAGGAACTGCCGAATCTCGGCTGCCAGATCGCGGAGCTGCTGTTGGGAGAGGTACTGCAGATCAGCGGGCCCGCGGATCTGTTCCAGCATCCCGTTAGTCTACGCAGCCGCGGCCGGATCACTACCCGACTATTGTTCCCCCCATGCGCGCGGAGGAACTCGCCGAGGACTTCCCGGTCGTGACGGTCGACTCCGACGCCCTGGACGCCGCCCGCCTGCTCGCCGAGCACCGGCTGCCCGGGATCGTCGTCACCGACGGGTCCGGCAAGCCCTCCGCGGTGCTACCGGCCTCCCAGGTGGTCCGGTTCATCGTCCCGAAGTACGTGCAGGACGACCCCTCGCTGGCCGGGGTGCTCAATGAGTCCATGGCCGACCGCGCCGCGGACAAGCTGGGCGGGAAGACCGTCGGGGACATGCTGCCCGACCACCTCACCAACGTGCCGTGGGCCCACGCGGACGACACCATCATCGAGGTCGCCGCGGTGATGGCCCGGCTGCGCAGCCCCCTGATCGCCGTGGTCAAAGACCAGGCGTTGGTCGGCGTCATCACGGCATCCCGTCTGTTGGCCGCGGCACTCAAACACTAAAAGCCTTGAGCATCCGGGACAGTCGATGAGCGTCGTGGCGGTCGTCGTGTTCGTCGTCGCCTACGCGCTGATCGCCAGCGACCGCGTCAATAAGACCCTGGTCGCGCTCACCGGCGCAGCGATCGTCGTCGCCATGCCGATCATCAACTCCGATGACGTCTTCTACTCGCATGAGACCGGAATCGACTGGGACGTCATCTTTTTGCTGCTGGGCATGATGATCATCGTCAGCGTGCTGCGCCAGACCGGCGTGTTCGAGTACGTCGCGATCTGGTCCGCCAAGCGGGCCCGCGGCTCTCCCCTGCGCGTGATGATCCTGCTGGTGCTGGTCACGGCGATCGCGTCGGCGCTGCTCGACAACGTCACCACGGTGTTGCTGATCGCCCCGGTGACCCTGTTGGTGTGTGACCGGCTGGCGATCAACGCGGCGCCGTTCCTGATGGCAGAGGCGTTCGCCTCCAACATCGGCGGCACCGCGACCCTGATCGGCGACCCGCCCAACATCATCATCGCCAGCAAGGCCGGCCTGACCTTCAACGACTTCCTCTTGCACCTGACACCGCTGGTGATCATCGTGATGGCCGTCCTGATCGTGTTGCTGCCCCGCCTGTTTCGCGGCTCGTTCGCCGTCGACCCCGAGCGGGTCGCCGACGTCATGTCGCTGGAAGAGAAGGAGGCCATTCGCGATCACCGGCTGCTGATCGCCTGCGGCGTCGTGTTGGCGGCGGTGTTCGCCGCGTTCATCGCCCATTCGGCGCTGCACATGGAGCCCTCCATCGTCGCGCTCTTGGGCGCCGGGATCCTGATCGTGGTGTCGCGGCTGGAACATTCCGACTACCTGTCCAGCGTCGAGTGGGAAACGCTGTTGTTCTTCGCCGGGTTGTTCGTCATGGTCGGCGCCCTGGTGAAGACGGGCGTCGTCAAGCAGCTGGCGCACCTGGCGATCACCGCGACCGGCGGCAACACCCTGTTGGCCACCATGGTGATCCTGGCCGCGTCGATGTTGATCAGCGGGGTCGTCAACAACGTTCCGTACGCCGCGACGATGGCGCCCATCGTCGCCGACCTGGTCCCGGCGCTCGGCGACCACGTCAACCCCGGGGTGTTGTGGTGGGCGCTCGCGATCGGGACCGATTTCGGCGGCAATCTGACCGCCGTCGGCGCCAGCGCCAACGTCATCGTGCTCGGGCTCGCCGCGCGCGCCGACAACCCCATGTCGTTTTGGGAGTTCACCCGCAAGGGCGCGGTCGTGACGGCGATCTCCGCCGCGCTGTCGGCGCTTTACCTGTGGCTGCGGTATTTCGTGTTCGGCTAACTCGAGACTGCGTACAGATCGCGCGAAACGCCGTCGCGCTCTCAGCGCAGTCTCGACGCGGAAATTCACGTCAAAGCGTCAGCAGCGCCACGCACTCGGTGTGGTGGGTCAGCGGGAACGCGTCGAAAACCTTGATCTTCTCGACGGTGTAGCCGTGGCCGCGGTACAGGCCGATATCGCGCGCGAAAGACGCTGCCTCGCAGCCGATGTGGACCACCCGCGGGACCCCGGCCGCGGCCAGCAGGTCGATGACGTCGCGCCCGGCGCCGGCGCGCGGCGGATCCAGCACTGCGACGTCCGCTTTCGAACCGCGTTGGGCGGTCGTTAAAGCCCGGCGGACCGAGTCGGTGACGACGTCGACCTGCGGCAGGTCGGCCAGCGCGGTTCGCGCGGCCCGCGTCGCCGAGCGCGAGGTGTCGACGGTCACCACCCGCCCAGACTCCCCCACCGCGTCGGCGAGCGTGGCGGCGAAAACCCCGGCGCCGCCGTAGAGGTCCCACACGGTCATGCCGGTGGCGGGTTGCGCCCAGTCGGCGACCAGGCCGCTGTAGACCGCGGCCGCGTCCCGGTGCGCCTGCCAGAACGCGGTCACCGGCACCCGCCAGGCGCGCCCGCCCACCCGCTGCACCGCCTCGTAGCTGCCCTCCGCCACCGCGGTCGCGGTTTGCCCACCGTGGCGCAGGGTGCGCACCACGTGGCGCTGGCCGTCGTCGTCGACGGCCACGTGCAGCTGCGCGCCGGCGGGCCACGCGGCCCCGGACGAATCATGAGCCAGGCCGTCCAGCATCCCCGGCGGCAGCTGCGCGCAGCGCAGGTCGGTCACCAGCTCGTCGCTGTGATACCGGTGAAAGCCGGGCCGGCAATCCGCGCCCACGTCCAGCCGCACCCGGGTGCGCCAACCCGTCGGGCCGGAGTCCGACAGCGGTTCGGCGCCCTCGGCGCCGCTCCACTGGTGACCGCCCAGCCGTTGCAGCTGATTGGCCACGACGTGCGCTTTGAGCGCGCGGGCCGCCTCCGGCGCGGCGAACGCGAGGTCGCAGCAGCCGGCGCCGCCGACGCCGGCGATGGGGCACATCGGCTCGACCCGATCGGCGGACGGCTCGATCACCTCGAAAGCCTCTGCGTGCCAATAGGATCCGCGCTCGGCGGTGACACGCGCCCGCACCCGCTCGCCGGGCAGGGCGTAACGGACGAACACGACCCGGCCCTCGTGATGCGCCACACAGCTGCCCCCGTTGGCCGGGGCGCCGGTCACCAGCGTCAGCATGTTGGGCTTCAACGCCGTGCTCAGTCGAAGATTCCGCGTCGGGCGTCGCCGGGTGCGGCGTGCGGCTGCAGCGCCTTGAGGCGCTCCGACGAATTCAATTGCCACGGAACGGAAGTCACCATCACGTTGGGCATGAACAGCAACCGGCCCTTGAGCCGCAGCGCGCTCTGGTTGTGCAGCACCTGCTCCCACCAATGGCCCACCACGTACTCCGGGATGAACACCGTCACCACGGTCCGCGGCGAATCCTTGCTGACCCGCTTGACGTAATCGAGTATCGGCCGGGTGATTTCACGGTAGGGCGAGGCAATGACCTTGAGCGGCACACTGATGTCGCTTTCCTCCCACTTGTGCACCAGGTCTCGCGTTTCGGCGTCGTCGACGCTGACGGTCAGGGCCTCGAGCGTGTCCGGGCGGGTCGCGCGCGCGTAGGCCAGCGCACGCAGCGTCGGCAGGTGCAGCTTGGACACCAGCACCAGGGCATGATTGCGGCTCGGCAGCACGACGTCGTGCTGGGCGGCCTCCTGCTCCTCCAGCTCCCGGCTGACAGTGTGGTAGTGCTTGCGGATCAGCTTCATCATCAAGAACAGCAAGCCCATCGCGAAGAGGGCGATCCACGCCCCCGCGACGAACTTGGTGATGAGGACAACCAGCAACACCGCGCCGGTGCAAATCAACCCGACCGTGTTGACCACCCGCGAGCGCATCATCTTGCGCCGCACCCGCGGGTCGGTCTCGGTGCGCAGCAGGCGGGTCCAGTGCCGGACCATGCCGATCTGACTCAGCGTGAACGAAATGAACACACCGACGATGTACAGCTGGATCAGCGCGGTCACCTCGGCGCGGAACGCGATGATCGCCAGCAGCGCGGCCCCGGACAGGAACAGGATCCCGTTGGAGAACGCCAACCGGTCGCCGCGGGTGTGCAATTGGCGCGGAAGGTAACTGTGCTGCGCCAGAACCGAACCCAGCACCGGGAACCCGTTGAACGCGGTGTTGGCCGCCAGCACCAGGATCAGCGCGGTGACCGTGGCGATCAGCAGGAACCCGATATGAAAGCTGCCGAACACGGTCTCGGCCAGCTGCGTAACCAGCGTCTTCTGGTAGTAGTTCGGCGGGGCACCGCCCAGCTGGGTTGCGGGGTCCTCGACGAGCTGGACCCCGATCTTCTCGGCCAGCACGATGATGCCCATCAGCAGGGTCACCGCGATGGCGCCCAGCATCATCAGCGTCGTCGCCGCGTTGCGCGACTTGGGTTTTTGAAAAGCCGGCACCCCGTTGCTGATCGCCTCGACACCCGTCAGCGCAGCACACCCGGAGGAGAACGACCGCGCCACCAGGAACGCCAACGCCAAACCGACGACCTGGCCGTGCTCCGCATGCATCTGGAAACCGGCGGACTCGGCCCGCAGCGGGTTGCCCAACACGAAAATGCGGAACAGGCCCCAGCCGATCATGGCGAGGACCCCGACGATGAACGCGTAGGTCGGGATGGCGAAGGCCACCCCGGACTCCCGGATCCCCCGCAGGTTCAGAGCCATCACCAGCAGGATGGCCGCCACGCAGAACAGCACCTTGTGCTGCGCCACGACCGGGATCGCCGAGCCGATGTTCGACATCGCCGACGCCGTCGAAACCGCAACGGTGAGAACGTAATCCACCATCAGGGCGCTGGCGACGACGAGACCGGCGGTGTCGCCGAGGTTGGTGGTGACCACCTCGTAGTCGCCGCCGCCCGACGGGTAGGCGTGCACGTTCTGGCGGTAGCTGGCGACCACGACCAGCATCACCGCGGCCACGGCGAGACCGATCCAGGGCGTCATCGCGTAGGCGGTGACCCCCGCGACCGAGAGCATCAGGAAGACTTCCTCGGGCGCATACGCCACCGAGGACAGCGCATCGGAGGCGAACACCGGCAAGGCGATCCGTTTGGGCAGCAGTGTGTGACTCAGCCGGTCGCTGCGTTGGGGCCGGCCGATGAGCAGCCGGCGCGCAGCGGTCGAAAGTTTGGACACGAGAGCCAAGAGTAAGCCCACCCGGGCTTGCTAGCGTTTCGTAGGCAACAATGTTCGTCGACGGGCCGAATCCGCCGGAAGGACCTCATGTGCGCGTGGTTGTGATGGGTTGCGGCCGGGTGGGCTCGTCATTGGCCGACGGGCTCTCCCGAATCGGCCACGACGTGGCGGTCATCGACCGCGACAGCACGGCGTTCAACCGGCTCAGCCCCGAGTTTGCGGGCGAGCGGGTGCTGGGCCAGGGCTTCGACCGAGACGTCTTGCTGCGGGCCGGCGTCGAGGCAGCCGATGCCTTCGCGGCGGTGTCGTCCGGGGACAACTCCAACATCATCTCGGCCCGGCTGGCCCGGGAAACCTTCGGTGTCCGGCGCGTTGTCGCCCGGATCTACGACGCGAAGCGCGCCGAGGTCTACGAGCGCCTGGGGATCCCCACCATCGCCACGGTGCCGTGGACCACCGACCGCCTGCTCAACCTGCTCACCCGGGAAGGCGAGACCGCGAAGTGGCGCGACCCGACCGGCACCGTCGCCGTGGCCGAGGTCGACCTGCACGAGGAATGGGTGGGGCACCGCGCCACCGAGCTGGAGCAGGCCACCGGCGCGCGGGTTGCGTTCGTCATCCGGTTCGGCACGGGCGTGTTGCCGGAGCCGAAGACGGTCATCCAGGCCGGCGACCAGGTCTACATCGCCGCCATCTCCGGCCGCGCCGCCGAGGCGGTGGCCATTGCGGCGCTGCCGCCCAGTGAGGACCTCGAGGCGGGAGCCGTCAAGTGAAAGTAGCCGTCGCCGGGGCGGGCGCGGTCGGCCGCTCGGTCAGTCGCGAGCTGGTCGAGAACGACCACGACGTCACCCTGATCGAACGCAACCCCGACCACGTCGACGTCGACGCCATCCCGGCCGCGCACTGGCGCCTGGGCGACACCTGCGAGCTGAGCCTGCTGCAGTCGATACACCTGGAGGATTTCGACGTCGTCGTCGCCGCGACCGGCGACGACAAGGTCAACGTGGTGCTCAGCCTGTTGGCCAAGACGGAGTTCGCCGTGCCGCGGGTGGTGGCCCGGGTCAACGATCCGCGCAACGAATGGCTGTTCACCGACGCGTGGGGCGTGGACGTGGCGGTGTCCACGCCGCGGATGCTGGCCTCGCTGATCGAGGAGGCCGTGGCCGTCGGTGATCTGGTGCGGCTCATGGAATTCCGCCGCGGGCAGGCCAACCTGGTCGAGATCACCCTTCCCGACGACACGCCCTGGGGCGGCAAGCCGGTGCGCCGGCTGCAGCTGCCGCGGGACGTCGCGCTGGTGACGATCCTGCGCGGCCCGCGGGTGATCGTGCCGGAGGCCGACGAGCCGCTCGAGGGCGGCGACGAACTGCTCTTCGTCGCGGTCACCGAGGCCGAGGAGGAGCTGCAGAAGCTCCTGCTGCCGGAAGCGGAGCCCGCAGGCTAGTCCGCGGTCTCCGCGGCGCCGGCTTCGTCGGGGGCCGGCAGGGCGCGCTGCACGGCCCTGATCGCCGCGTACGTCGCCACCGCGGCCAGCACGGTCAGCGGCCAGCCCATCGCGATCCGCGCCACCCCGAGCCACCCGGTCTGATCGGCGTCGTAGAGCAGCCGCTGGACCACGAATCGCGCGGCGAACACCACGGTCCAGCACAGCGTGGCGATGTCGAACGCGTACACGGCCCGCGACACGGCGCGCCAGCCGCGGTCACGGCCGGTGGCCCAGCTCCATGCGTAGCCGACCAGCGGCCGACGGATCAGCACCGAGACCGCGAAGACCACCGCCCACAGCAGCGACATCCAGATCCCAAGCAGGAAATAGCCCTTCGACTGCCCCACGACGTAGGCGATCAGCGCGCAGACGGCGACGCCGATGAAACCCGAAAACGCCGGCTGGGTGGATTCGCGGCGAATGAGCCGCCACACCAACACCAGTGCCGCCACGCCGAGCGCGGACGCAATGGCGGCGACCAAACCGGACAGGCTGGACACCGCGACGAAGACGACCACCGGCAGCGACGAGTAGATCAGGCCGCTCACCCCGCCCACCTGGGTCAGCAGCCGCTCCGGGGCAACGCGATTATTAGTTACGGTTCCCCGATCGCCGGGGACGGTCACCGTTGAATTTCGTAGTGCGGGTTGTAGATCGCCTTGGTCCCGTTCTCGAGCTTGCCGACTCGCCCCCGCACCCGAAGCGTGCGGCCGGAGTCGATGCCGGGGATGCGGCGCTGACCCAGCCACACCAGCGCGACCGTGTCGGTGCCGTCGAACAGTTCCGCGCGGACCCCGCCGGAACAACCCTTGCCGTTCGTTTCCACGCTGCGCAGGGTGCCGATCATGGTGACCTCCTGGCCACGCTCACAATCGATCGCACGCTGCGCGCCGGCGCTGTCGACTTCGTCCGACAGCTCTTCGGAATCGCGTTGCTCCGGGTCCTCCGTCAATCGACGGGTGAGCCGGCGCAGATACCCTTGGGCCCCCATGGCCCCTCCTGACACTGGTGATAAAGCTTCGGCGCTTTCTCTATGCCAACGGACACCGTAGACCTCTTGGTTCCCCGGTGCCAACAGAACGAAACGTGATGTTGGACGCTGTCTGCGGGCCGGGCAATATCGAAGGGTGACTGTCGATCTGCGCGGTGTCGCGACGGTGTTGTTGGCCGGAACCGGCTCCGACGACGACTACGTCTACCGGGCGTTTTCTCACCCGTTGCGCGATGTCGGCGCCACGTTGGTCGCCCCGTCGCCGCGTCCGGATCGGTTGATCGACGGGTACCTGTCGGCGTTGGACGACGCGGCGCGCGACGGGCCGATCGGCGTCGGCGGTGTGTCGATCGGCGCGGCCGTGGCGGCCGCGTGGGCGCTGGCCCATCCCGAGCGCACGGTCGCCGTCCTGGCCGCGCTGCCCGCGTGGGCCGGCGCCCCGCAGGACGCGCCGGCCGCACTGGCGGCGCGACACTCGGCGGCGCAGCTGCGCGCCGACGGTTTGGCGGCCACGACGACGCAGATGCGGGCGTCCAGCCCGCCGTGGTTGGCCGACGAGCTGACCCGGTCCTGGCGCGCCCAATGGCCGCTATTGCCCGACGCGATGGACGAGGCGGCGGCCTACGTCGCGCCCAGTTGCGCCGACCTGGCCCGGCTGGCCGCGCCGCTGGCGGTGGCCGCGGCGGTCGACGACCCCATCCACCCGCTGCAGGTGGCCGTCGACTGGGTCGCCGCCGCGCCGCGGGCGGCGCTGCGGACCGTGACACTGGATCAGATGGGCACCGACACCGCCGCGCTGGGCGCCGCCTGCCTCGCCGCGCTGGCCGAGCTGTAGTCGATGGTGGCGACCCGCTTCGCCCGGCTACGCCGCGCTTGCGATCGCCACGTAGTCAGCCGCCGGTCGTCGTGCGCAGCTGCTGCATCGCCGATCCCTCGGCGCTGCGGCGGGCCGCCGGCTCGTCGGGCGGCTGCTCCTGGGCCTGCTGCTGCTGGGCGGCCGCGGCCGCCCGCAATTGTTCGGCCATCGGCTCGGGCAGCTGCACGGGCAACGGCGTGCGCACCGGCAGGGGTGTGTCGCCGCGGCGAACCACGGTGTCCGCCAACGCCGTTCGCGCCTCGCGCTCCAGCGCTTCCATGGTCTCGTGCGACCCGTTGACGACGCAGCGGATCATCCAGCGGTAGCCGTCGACCCCGATGAAGCGCACCACGCCCTGGGCGGTGCCGACCACCTCCCGGCCCCACGGGCCGTCCTTGATGCTGACCTTCGCCGAGTCCTTGCGCAGCGACTCGGCGAGCTCCCCGGCGACCTCGCGCCACAGGCCGCCCGTCTTGGGGGCCGCGTAGGCGGCGATGGTGAAACGGCCGTTGGCCGTGACCACCCACACCGCGCTGGGCACGCCGGTCTCGGTCAGCTCGACCTGCAGCTGGCCGGCCTCCGGCATGGGGATGAGCACCGAACCCAGGTCGAGGCGGGCCAGTTCGGCGACCGCCGGGTCGTCGAAGTCGTCGATGTCGAACGGGCCCTCGAGCTCGTCCTCGAACTCTTCGTCGACCGGATCCGCGGGAGCTTCCGTCTCGACCGCGTCGTCGCTGTCGTCTTTGCCTGATCTACCAAGTGCCATCACAAACTCGCATGTCCGCCGGAGGAACCGTGACCACCATCGCCACGGGATGTTTCGGCCAGCCCGGCCTCGTCGAACGACGACACCTCGACCAGCTCGACCAATTCGACCCGCTGCACCAGCAATTGGGCGATCCGGTCACCGCGGTGCACCACGATCGGCTCCGCCGGGTCGAGGTTGATCAGCGAGACCTTGATCTCGCCGCGATAGCCGGCGTCGATGGTGCCCGGGCTGTTGACGATCGAAAGCCCCACCCGCGCAGCCAATCCCGAGCGGGGATGGACCAACCCCACCATCCCGAACGGAATCGCGACCGCAACGCCCGTTCGCACCAAAGCCCGCTGCCCCGGGTCTAGCTTGACGTCTTCCGCGCTGTACAGGTCGACCCCGGCGTCGCCGTGGTGGGCGCGACTGGGCAGCGGAAGCTCGGGGTCGAGGCGCACAACTTTCATTTCAAAGCCAGACTGGTCGACACGGGGCCACAGACTACCCTTGACCCCGTGTCTGCTACCCGCGTCGCGCCGCACAACGTGCGATATCGCGAACGCCTTTGGGTGCCATGGTGGTGGTGGCCATTGGCTTTCGGGCTGGCGGCGCTAATCGCTTTCGAAGTCAACCTCGGTGTTCGTTCCCTGCCCGACTGGTTGCCGTACGCAACGCTGTTCGTGGTGGCCGCCGGGACGCTGCTGTGGCTGGGCCGCGTCGAGATCCGCGTCACCGCGGACCCGGCCGCCCCGGGCGGAGTCGAACTGTGGGCCGGCGAGGCACACCTGCCGGTCACTGTCATCGCCCGTTCCGCCGAGATAGCCCCCACCGCGAAGTCGGCAGCCCTCGGCCGTCAGCTCGACCCGGCGGCCTACGTCCTGCACCGGGCATGGGTCGGCCCGATGGTTCTGGTGGTCCTCGATGACCCAGACGACCCCACGCCGTACTGGCTGGTGAGCTGCCGCCACCCGGAGCGGGTGCTGTCGGCATTACGCAGCTGACCGATCAGGCTGCGCAGTCGGTACAGATCATCACGCCGTTCTTCTCGCTGGCGAGACGGCTGCGGTGTTGAACCAGAAAGCAGCTCGAGCAGGTGAACTCGTCAGCCTGCTTCGGGATGACGCGAACGGACAGCTCTTCGCCGGACAGGTCGGCGCCAGGCAGTTCGAAATTCTCGGCGGATTCAGATTCGTCCACGTCGACCACGGCCGAGGCCGCCTCGTTCCGCCGTGCTTTGAGCTCCTCCAGCGAGTCTTCCGAGACGTCGTCCGTCTCGGTGCGCCTCGGAGCGTCATAGTCGGTAGGCATATCAATCCCGCCCTATCCCCTCAACAGGCCTCGTTAACCTCAAGCAACGCTTTGTACCAGCGTCGAACGCATCCACCAAATGATTCGTGCCCGTATCCCCTACCATTAAGGTGTGATTTACGTCACAACCCCGAATTGACCCTTGTCTTGAGTCTCAAACGGTGCAGTTAGAGTTCCCATGTGGTCGCGCAAATCACCGAGGGTACCGCGTTTGACAAGCATGGACGCCCCTTTAGGCGCCGCAACCCCCGGCCCGCCATCGTCGTCGTGGCGCTGCTGGTGGTGGCGACCGCCGTGGTGTGGACGGTGGCGCTGACGCGTCCGGCGAAGGTGCACGAGGCCGTGGTGTGCAACCCGCCGCCGCAGCCGCCCGGATCGGCGGCGCCGCAACTCGGTGAGCAGGTGTCCCGCAGCGCCATGGCCGACGTCAACCCGGCCAAACTCACCGACACCAAGGTCCGCGTCCTCAACGCCAGCGGCCGCGGCGGGCAGGCCGGCGACGTCGCCGGCGCGATGAAGGACCTGGGCTTCGCCCAGCCGACCGCCGCCAACGACCCCCTCTACGCCGGCACCAGGCTCAACTGCGTGGGCCAAATCCGCTTCGGCACGGCCGGCCAGGCGACCGCGGCGTCGGTGTGGCTCGTGGCGCCGTGCGCGGAGTTGTACAACGACAACCGCGCCGACGACTCCGTCGACCTGTCCCTCGGCACGGAGTTCGGTTCCTTGGCCCACAACGACAACATCGACGCGGTGCTGGCCAGCCTGCGACCCGGCGCCACCGAACCGTCGGATCCTGCACTGCTGCAAAAGATTCACGCCAGCAGCTGCTGACCCGTCATTCCGGCAGCGGCCCCAGGCCGTCGAACCGCTGCAGAGCGGCCAGCAGCTCGTCGGCGATTCCGGGGGCGGCGGCCACCACCAACCCTTCGCTGCCCACCGGGCCGTTCGGCTCGGGCACCAGGACGCGGGCGCCCGCCTCGGCCGCGATCAGCGCGCCGGCCGCGCGGTCCCACACCTGCAGCCCGTGCTCGTAGAAGGCGTCCAACCGGCCCGCCGCGACCATGCACAGGTCCAGCGCCGCGGAACCGATGCGGCGCACGTCGCGCACCGCAGGCAGGATGTGCGCCAACAACGCCGCCTGGCTCGCCCGGCGCCGCCGTGAATAACCAAACCCGGTGCCCAGCAACGCCATCGACAAATCGTCGACGGCGGCGCAGCGCAGCGGCCGCGTCCCGCGATCGTCGGTGACGTGCGCGCCGAGGCCCGTCGCCGCCGAGTAGACGCGCCCGGCGACGACGTCGGCGACCGCCCCCGCCACCGAGACGCCGTCGATCTGCGCGCCCACCGACACCGCGTAGGCAGGGATGCCGTAGACGAAATTCACTGTGCCGTCGATGGGATCGAGCACCCAGGTGACCGCGCCGGACTGCGCGTCAGCGGGCCCGCCACCCTCCTCCCCGAGAATCGGGTCGCCGGGCCGCAGTTGGGCCAACCGGTCGCGCAACAGCCGCTCGGTCTCGGTGTCGACGACGGTCACCGGGTCGGTCGGGGTGGTCTTCGACCGCACCGCGCCATCGGCCGCGACCGACGCCGTCGGGCCGAACACCTCGGCGCGCCGGCGAACCACAAACTCGGCGGCCTCGGCGGCCAACTTTTCGGCCACCGAACGCAGTCGCGCGGGCTCGTTATCAGGTCGCGTCACCGGTCCATCGCATCACAGACGCCACGGCCGCGCAGACCCCCAGCCGGGGTACCGGTGGAGCTAAGGTGATCGGACAGGCCAAGTCTCGCCGAGGAGTTTCGATGACCAGCACCGACTCGATCACGGGCGCGCCACCCGACGCGGCCACCGGCAAGCCGCAGCGCCGGGGGTTCGGCGTCGACGTCGGCGGCAGCGGCATCAAGGGCGGCATCGTCGACATGGACACCGGGCTGCTGATCGGCGAACGCATCAAGGTGCTGACCCCGCAACCGGCGACGCCGCAGGCGGTCGCCAAGGCCATCGCCGAGGTCGTCAACGGGTTCGGGTGGACCGGGCCCCTGGGGGTGACCTATCCCGGCGTCGTCACCCACGGCGTCGTGCAGACGGCGGCCAACGTCGACAAGGCGTGGATCGGAACCAACGCGCGGGACGTGATCAGCGCCGAACTCAACGGCCAGGACGTCACGATCCTCAACGACGCCGACGCGGCCGGGCTCGCCGAGGAGCGCTACGGCGCGGGCCGCGAACAATCGGGCCTGGTCGTGCTGCTCACGTTCGGCACCGGGATCGGGTCCGCGGTCATCCACAACGGGACCCTGATTCCCAACACCGAATTCGGCCACCTCGAGGTCGGCGGCAAGGAGGCCGAGCAACGCGCGGCGTCGTCAGTCAAAGAACGCAACGGCTGGAGCTACGAAAAGTGGACCCAGCAGGTCACACGGGTGCTGGTGGCCATCGAAAACGCGATCTGGCCGGATTTGTTCATCGCCGGCGGCGGCATCAGCCGCAAGGCCGACAAATGGCTGCCGCTCCTGGAAAACCGCACCCCGGTGGTGGCCGCCGCCCTGCAAAACACCGCCGGCATCGTCGGCGCGGCGATGGCCGCCACCTCGGACGTGACGCACTGAATTTTGCCCGGTAGGCCGGTAGGAGCGCGCGCTGTCGTTACAATGGTGCTCGGCGACCGCCCGACTGAAAGCGTGCGAGCACTCACGCTGATCTCCAACGCCGACATTCGACATAGCAGACACTTTCGGTTAACCATGCCCAAACCCACCGAAAGTGCGTCCGACCGAAGGGGTGTAAGTGGCAGCGACCAAGGCAAGCCCGGCGACCGATGAGCCGGTGAAACGCACCGCCACGAAGTCTCCATCGTCCCCCGCCAAGCGCTCGCCGGCGAAGGCCGCCAATGGCGCCGCCGCCCCGGCGAAACGGGCCGCCAAGGCCGCGCCGCGGGCCGCCAAGTCCGCCCGGGGACCTGAGGCCGCAGCGCCCGACGAGGCCCCGAAGAAAGCCCGCTCCGCGGCCAAGGGCGCCAAGGCGCCGTCCGGCCGCGGCACGAAGGCGGCGGCCGAAGGCACGAAGGACGGCGACGCCGACCTCGAGCTCGACGCCGACGCCCAGGTCGAGGTCGAGGATCTCGACGCCGAGCCGGACCTCGAGGTCGAGCCCGTCGAGGACCTGGACATCGACGCCGACGACCTCAACCTCGACGACCTCGAAGTCGACGTGGCCGCCGACGGTGAAGAGGCCGACCTCGAAGCGGACGACGCCGAGGACGGCGAGGAGGAGGCCGCGGCCGCGCCCGCCGCGAAGACCAAGACCGCCGCCGCCGCCGAGGAAGAGGAAATCGCGGAGCCCTCCGAAAAGGACAAGGCTTCCGGCGATTTCGTCTGGGACGAAGACGAATCCGAGGCGCTGCGCCAAGCCCGCAAGGACGCCGAGCTCACCGCGTCCGCGGACTCGGTTCGCGCCTACCTCAAGCAGATCGGCAAGGTGGCGCTGCTCAACGCGGAGGAAGAGGTCGAGCTCGCGAAGCGCATCGAGGCCGGCCTGTACGCCACGCAGCTGATGGCCGAGCACGCCGAGCGCGGCGACAAACTGCCCGCCGCCCAGCGCCGCGACATGATGTGGATCTGCCGCGACGGCGACCGCGCGAAAAACCATCTGCTGGAAGCGAACCTGCGCCTGGTGGTGTCGCTGGCCAAGCGCTACACCGGCCGCGGGATGGCCTTCCTCGACCTCATCCAGGAAGGCAACCTGGGCCTCATCCGCGCGGTCGAAAAGTTCGACTACACAAAGGGATACAAGTTCTCCACCTACGCCACGTGGTGGATCCGCCAGGCCATCACCCGGGCGATGGCCGACCAGGCGCGCACCATCCGCATCCCGGTCCACATGGTCGAGGTGATCAACAAGCTGGGCCGCATCCAGCGCGAGCTGCTTCAGGACCTGGGCCGCGAGCCCACGCCCGAAGAGCTGGCCAAGGAGATGGACATCACGCCCGAGAAGGTGCTCGAGATCCAGCAATACGCGCGCGAGCCGATCTCGCTGGACCAGACCATCGGCGACGAGGGCGACAGCCAGCTCGGCGACTTCATCGAGGACAGCGAGGCCGTGGTGGCCGTCGACGCGGTGTCGTTCACGCTGCTGCAGGACCAGTTGCAGTCGGTGCTGGAGACGCTGTCCGAGCGCGAAGCCGGCGTAGTACGGCTGCGCTTCGGGCTCACCGACGGCCAGCCGCGCACCCTGGACGAGATCGGGCAGGTTTACGGCGTGACCCGCGAGCGCATCCGCCAGATCGAATCCAAGACCATGTCAAAGTTGCGCCACCCCAGCCGTTCTCAGGTTCTGCGCGACTACCTCGACTAGTTCACCGCACCGCGGGTCACCGGCGGTCCGGGGGCCGCGCGATGCCGCGACAGCAGGCGCGCCGCTTGACCCGGCGCGCCGAGCTGCAGCATCGCCGCCAACGCCGTTTCGAGGATGACTTCTTGCTGCACGCGGCTGCCGCCGATGGATCCGAGCCCGGGCAGCGATTCGATGAGATAGTCGAGCGCGGCGCGCGGCTCGCCCTCGGTCAACGCGATGAGGCCCTCGCCGATGAGGCGCAGCGTCGATGCCTGCGCGTCGGTGGCTCCGGGGACATCGATCGCGCGGATCGCGGCCGGGTCGTTCGCGGCGGCCAGCACCAACAGCGCGTGAAACGCGATGAAGGGCGTCTGGGGCGTGTACGCGAGCGAGCCGGCCTCGGCGAGCACCGCCATCGGGTCGGGCGGGGTGACCCAGTCGGGATGTAGGCGCGCGCGCCATGCCAGGGAACCGGCGTCGACGAGACAACGAACATCCTTCGAGTGCGGCGGCGCGAGAAACGCGGCGTACCGGCGCGCCGCGGCGGCCGCGTCGCCCATCGCAAGCTCGTGCAGCGCGGCGTGCCACTGAAAGTGCGGGACGTAGCGCTGGGTGCTGCCGTCGCCCGCGATCCAGTCCGTCAGCCACTTCAGCCCAGCGCCGTGCGCATCGGTCTCGTAGTGCACGTGCGCCAGCGCGTGCGCGGCATTGCCGTTGCCCGGATCGAGTTCGAGCGCGGCGTCGGCCAGGTCGGCCGCGTCGTACCAGAGGCCCTGCTCGGTGCGGCCGTAGGCGCGCAAGCCGAGATACCACGGCGCCTCGCCGTGCACACCGGTGAATCGCTCGACGTACTGCCACGCGTCCGGTAACGCGTCACCGGCCCCCGCGAACGCGATCGACGGCGCCAGCACCAGCAACGCGACCGCGTCGTCCGGCACGCGGTCGAGGTGGTCGATGAGCGCGTCGGTACCCGCCGCGTTTCCCTTCTCGCACCACGTCGCGATGGCCTCGACGTGGCTGCGGTCTTCGTCGCTGCCGCGGGCAAGCGCCGCGCGCGCCCGCGCGAGGTGGCCGGTGACGGCGTCGGGGCCGCCGGCGCGGTCGGGCCGTTCCGTGGCGATCATGGCGAGCGCGACGTGCGCACGCGCGTGGTGCGGATCGTCTGCGACCGCCTCGGCGAAGGCGACCGACGCGCCGTCCTGAACCGCGAGCAGCCGACGCACGCCCTCGGCGTACGCCGCGGACGCACCCGTGGATCGCGGCCCAGTGGCGACGAGACGGGGCACCCGCACCGGGCGTTCGCGTGTGTCGGTGGCGAGCAGCTCGGCGATCGCGGCCGCCTGCGCGCGGATTTCCGGGATCGCGGTGGTCTCCCACTCCTCGCCCTGGCGGATCGAGCCCAGACACACGACGCCGGGAACCGTACTGCCGGTCGCGTCGACGAGGTAGCCGTCCGTATCGAGCCGCACCCCCACGCCGCACGGGTGCAGCGACGCGACACCCTTGTCGAGCAGGTTCGCCCAGAGCGGGGAGCGTTGCAGGGACCGCCGATCCCACACGGCGCCGGTGGCGACGACGACGGCGTCCCCGCGCCGGCGCATCGATCGCCAGCTCGTCGTGACCACCAGTTCGACGCCGTCGCCGCGCAGCGACACGTCGGCGACCTCACCCGCCTCGATGCTCAGCTGGCCACCGTTGATCGCGTGATAGACCGCATCGGCGATCGTCGGCGGCATGCGGTGCCGAAGCACCTCCCACTGCCGCAGGTCTTCCCGCAGAAACCGGCGTTGGTCTTCCCACCCCATCGACCGCCACAGCTTGGGGGTGCGCGGGCGGAGCGCGTCGATGACTTGTCGCCAGTCCCAACCGTTTTCGCGCGCGTACGCGAGGTCCGCGGCGAGCGCGGTGCGTAATGCGTCGAGCGAGACGTCGGCGGCGAGGGCGTCGACGTTGGGTAATTCGGCCGGTGCACCGGTGGCGCGGAACCGGCGCGGGAGCGTGCCGTGCCGCGAAAGCAGGGTGACCGCGGCGCCGCGCGCCATGAGATGCAGCGCGACGTCGACGCCCGTGAGTCCCGAACCGATCACCAGGACGCTGCCGGGCCGGCGCGCGGCCAGGGCGGCAAGCGCGCCCGGCGCCCAGGGGTCCACCACGACCTTGCCGTCGGTGGCCGAGTCCGCGTTCACGGCCAACACCGGGGCGAAGGCGCGCTCCAGCGATTCGGGCATGCCGCCCGCGGGCCGCCCGGTCGCGAGCACGACGGCGTCCGCCGACAACGCACGGCCGTCGCCCAGGGTCAGGCGCGCCGGCGCGCCCGGCACCAACCCGACGACCTCCGCGCACTCGATCCGCACGTCGGCGGCCGCAAGCTGTTCCCGCAGGTAGCGGCCGTATGCGAGGCGCGGCGCGAAGCTCTCGACCGGGGTGACGGCCCGCTCGTCGAGCCAGCGGCAAAAGTGATCGGGGTCGTCGGGCCACGCCGACATGCGCTGGGCGGGAACGTTCAACAGGTGGGTCGGGTCGTCGGTTCCGTAGGCCGCGCCGGTGCCGGGACGACCGGACGCGTCGATCAGCGTGATCTGCGCCTGCGGTTGGCGCCGGCGCAGCTGGACCGCGGCGAGCAGGCCCGCGGCACCGCCGCCCACGATCGCGACGCGCATCATGGCGGAATGCTATATCGGCCGTCGCCGGTCAATTCCGGTTCGACGGATCGAGTTGCTCCAGCGCGCCGCTGGGGTCGTAGTACAGCTCCTGGCGGGCGATCCGGCCGTCGCGGTAGCGGTAGAGGACCACGTACGTCGAGCGCAGGCGTTGGCCGCCCTGGTCCCAGTCGAATTCGACGCGCACGAACGCCGCGTCGGCGCCGGGCGTGATGGCGTAATCCACTGCCTCGTAGCGGATGTCCGCGCAGCCGCGGATGGTCAGCGCGATGAACTCGAGCGTGCGCTCGACGCCCTCGATCGGGGACGGCCAGTCGAAGAGGCGCACCGTCGGGCTCACGTACACAACGTCGGGCCGATAGAGGTCCCGCACGACCGACACGTCGCCGGCCGCGAACGCCCCCGCGAAACGCGCCTCCTGCGCGGCGAGCGCGTCCGCCGAGATGCCGGGCGTCATCGCGCCACCCCGACGAACACGAAAACGCCTTGCGCCGTGCGGATTCCGAGGTTCGGCGTGCCGATATTGACACGCGTCACGGCCAACGCGGCTGCTTTACCCACACAGCACTCCTACCACCGACGACCGCGCACGTAAAGCCTTTGGTGGCCAAGCCAATCGCGCGTACCGTGACCGCATGTCAACCAACCGCAGACTGGTGTCGTCCGGCTCCGACTTCGAGTCGACGGTGGGCTATTCGCGGGCGGTGCGGGTCGGCCCGCACGTGGCGGTGGCCGGGACGACCGGCGCCGGACCCGCCGGCGACATCGCCGCCCAGGCCCGAGACGCGTTGCGCCGCATCGCGATTGCGCTCAAGCAGGCGGGCGCCGAGCTCACCGACGTGGTGCGCACCCGCATCTACGTGACCGACATTTCGCGCTGGCGTGAGGTCGCCGCGGTGCACGCCGAATTCTTCGGCGAGATCCGTCCGGTCGCGACCATGGTCGAGGTGTCGGCACTGATCGCCCCCGAGCTGCTGGTGGAGATCGAGGCCGACGCCTACGTCGGCTCCTGAGGCGCGGCCGGCGGGAAGGTGCCGTCCGCGGCAGGCGGATAAGCGGTGACCCCGATCACAGCACGCACCGGCAGCGGGCCGTACAGATGCGGGAACCGCATGGACTGCGGGTCCGTTGGCACCCCGGGCTCCCAGCGCACCGGCGAGTCCAGCAGTGCCGGGTCGATGTGCAGCAGGACCAGGTCGTCGCGGCCGCGGTAGAGCCGGTTGGCGGGCAGATGCACCTGCTCGGGCGTCGACAGGTGAATGAACCGGGAGCCGTCGGGCCCCGGCGCGTCGGGCGAAATCCCGCCCCGATCGCGGGCGCGGGACCACTCCTCACGCCCGCACAGGTGCACCAGAACGGTCACGGTCGCTCAGCTTAAAACCCGTGAGAAACGACACACCCGATAACGATCGGGGAACAAGGCGAAAACGCCACACGTCTGAGACAGTGAATGAACGAGAACGGAGAAGCCATGTACGCAACTCTGACCAGTCCCGAGCTCACCAGAGCGGACCGCTGCGATCGCTGCGGTGCCGCCGCTCGCGTCCGCGCCAAGCTGCCTTCCGGACTTGAGCTTCTCTTCTGCCAGCACCACGCGAACCAGCACCAGTCGAAGCTGACCGAGCAGGACGCCGTGCTGGAGGTCAGCGAAAGCTAGTTCCGCCGAACTCACCCCTGGCCAATGTGGGCTGCGCGGGCGGTCATCGGTAATGCTGGACGGGTATGAGCGTCCAAGCCGCGCGGCCGTCCCGCCACCACGTCCGGCGAATCAGTCTCAGAACCCTGGCCAAGAGCTGGGACGACTCCATTTTCTCCGAGTCGGCCCAGGCGGGATTCTGGTCGGCGCTCTCCACCCCGCCCCTGCTGTTGGGAATGCTGGGCAGCTTGGCCTACGTGGCGCCGCTGTTCGGCAAGGACACGCTGTCCTCGATCGAGAAGAGCATCATCTCGACCGCGCACAGCTTCTTCTCGCCGAGCGTCGTCAACGAGATCATCGAGCCCACCATCCGCGACATCACCGCCAACGCGCGCGGTGAAGTGGTCTCGCTCGGTTTCTTGATCTCGCTGTGGGCGGGATCGTCGGCGATCTCGTCGTTCGTCGACGCCGTGGTCGAGGCCCACGACCAGACCCCGCTGCGACACCCGGTGCGACAGCGGTTCTTCTCGCTGTTCCTGTACGTGGTGATGCTGGTCTTCGTGGTGATCGCCGCGCCGGTGATGGTGGTGGGACCGCGCAAGGTGAGCGAACACATCCCGGTCGGACTGGCCAACGTGCTGCGCTACGGCTACTACCCGGCGCTGATCCTCGGGCTGATGATCGGGATCATGCTGCTGTACCGGGTGGCGCTGCCGGTGCCGCTGCCGAGCCACCGGCTGGTGCTGGGCGCCATCCTGGCCACGGCGGTGTTCCTGATCGCCACGCTGGGCCTGCGCTTCTACCTGCGGTGGATCACCAGCACCGGTTACACCTACGGCGCGCTGTCCACGCCTATCGCGTTCCTGTTGTTCGCGTTCTTTGGGGGCTTCGCGATCATGCTCGGCGCCGAGCTGAACGCCTCCATCCAGGAGGAATTCCCCGCGCCGAGGACGCATGCCCACCGGCTGCGCAACTGGCTGCTGACGCGCCGGACCGCCCCCAAGCGAGTAGTCGACTTGCCCGCGGCGCCGTCCGACGTCGCGACGGCCGAGCCGCCGGCCTGATCAGCCCTTCTTGAGCCGCTCGTAGATCCGCTTGCACTCCGGGCAGACCGGGGAGCCGGGCTTGGCCGCCCGGGTGACGGGAAACACCTCGCCGCACAGCGCGACGACGTGGTTGCCCATGACGGCGCTCTCGGCGATCTTGTCCTTCTTGACGTAATGGAAGTACTTCGGGGTATCGCTGCCGGTCCCGTCGTCGACGCGTTCGTCGGTCTCGGTGCGTTCGATCGTCTGGGTCTGCATGCCTCACATTGTGCCCCCTGACTCGCCGGTACCGGAATCGTTTGGTTGTGGGACAGTGGAGATATGAAGCGCGGCGAAGAGCCAGGGTTCGACGGCTTCGACGACACCAGCCGTCCCGTCCTGATCACCTCCGCCGCGCCCTCCTACGAGGAGGAGCATCGCGCCCGGGTGCGGAAGTACCTGACGCTGATGGCGTTTCGGATCCCGGCGCTCATCCTGGCCGCCGTCGCCTACGGCGCCTGGCACAACGGCCTGATCTCACTGCTCATCGTGGCGGCCTCGGTGCCGTTGCCGTGGATGGCCGTGCTGATCGCCAACGACCGGCCACCGCGCCGCTCCGACGAGCCGAGGCGGTTCGACCAGACGCGGCGGCGCACTCCGCTGTTCCCCACGGCCGAGCGCCCGGCGCTCGAACCGCGGCGACCGCACAACGACGGTTCCGGCTAGCCGCCAAGGGGCGCACTTCTCAGGACATTCTCAGGTCGTCGGCACATCTGTGCACGTCAAGGCGTGTGAGATCACGCGCGGGCGGGAACTCCCAGGGCGGATCCATCGTTAGACGTGTTGACAGTGCAAAGCCGAACGGGAGGTCGCTATGGCGAACGCCAGCACAAGCAGGATCGACGGCGATCTGGATGCTCAAAGCCCCGCCGCGGACCTGGTGCGCGTTTATCTCAACGGCATCGGCAAAACGGCGTTGCTCAACGCGGCGGGTGAGGTAGAGCTGGCCAAGCGGATCGAAGCCGGCCTGTACGCCGAGCATCTGCTGGAAACGCGTAAGCGCCTCGGAGAGAACCGCAAACGCGACCTGGAGGCCGTCGCGCGCGATGGCCAGGCGGCGCGCCGCCACCTGCTGGAAGCGAACCTGCGGCTGGTGGTTTCGCTGGCGAAGCGTTACACGGGTCGGGGCATGCCGCTGCTGGACCTCATCCAGGAGGGCAACCTCGGTCTGATCCGCGCGATGGAGAAGTTCGACTACACAAAGGGATTCAAGTTCTCCACCTACGCCACCTGGTGGATCCGCCAGGCCATCACCCGCGGCATGGCCGACCAGAGCCGCACCATCCGGCTGCCGGTCCACCTCGTCGAGCAGGTCAACAAGCTGGCGCGGATCAAGCGGGAGATGCACCAGAACCTCGGGCGCGAAGCCACCGACGAGGAACTCGCCGCCGAATCCGGCATCCCGGTCGAGAAGATCAACGACCTGTTGGAGCACAGCCGCGACCCGGTGAGCCTGGACATGCCCGTCGGCTCGGAGGAGGAGGCGCCGCTCGGTGACTTCATCGAGGACGCCGAGGCGATGTCGGCCGAGAACGCGGTGATCGCCGAGCTGCTGCACACCGACATCCGCAGTGTGCTGGCCACTCTCGACGAGCGCGAGCACCAGGTCATCCGGTTGCGCTTCGGCCTGGACGACGGCCAGCCGCGCACGCTGGATCAGATCGGCAAGCTGTTCGGGCTGTCCCGCGAGCGGGTCCGTCAGATAGAGCGCGACGTGATGTCCAAGCTGCGCAACGGCGAGCGCGCCGATCGGTTGCGCTCGTACGCCAGCTGATACGTCCATAGCTAGTAGCAAGTCGGTATGCCCGTCGCGCGAGCGGCGGGCATACTGCTTGCCGGGGACATCCGCAAGAGGCGTTGGGCCCATTCTTGCAGCTGGCCAAGTAGACTCAGCGTCAATGGAGGGTGCTGGATGAACGAGCTGGTTGATACCACCGAGATGTACCTGCGGACCATCTACGACCTCGAAGAAGAGGGCGTGACGCCGCTGCGTGCCCGGATCGCCGAACGCCTCGAACAAAGCGGGCCGACCGTCAGCCAGACCGTGTCCCGCATGGAGCGGGACGGCCTGCTCCACGTCGCCGGGGACCGCCACCTGGAGCTCACCGACAAGGGCCGCGCGCTGGCCATCTCCGTGATGCGCAAGCACCGCCTCGCGGAACGACTGCTCGTCGACGTCATCGGGGTCCCGTGGGAGGAAGTGCACGCCGAGGCATGCCGGTGGGAGCACGTGATGAGCGAGGAAGTCGAACGCCGGCTGGTGAAGGTGCTGAACAACCCGACCACCTCCCCGTTCGGCAACCCGATTCCGGGCCTGTTGGACCTCGGGGTGGGCCCCGATTCCGGCGCCGACGGCATCAATCTCGTCCGGTTGACCGAGCTGCCCGCCGGATCTCCGGTCGCGGTGGTCGTGCGACAGCTCACCGAACACGTCCAGGGCGACATCGATCTGATCACCCGCCTGAAGGACGCCGGCGTGGTTCCCAATGCCCGGGTCACCGTCGAGACCAGCCCGTCCGGCGGCGGGGTCACAATCCTCATTCCCGGCCACGAGAACGTCACGCTGCCGCACGAGATGGCGCACGCCGTCAAGGTCGAGAAGGTCTGAGCGGCCAGCACCGATCGCCGCCACTATCCCGCCCGGCGCCCGAACGCGCGTCGCGGCGGCAGCCGCACCCCCAGCCGCTTGGCCAGCCGGTAGCCCGTGGCCGCCAGTTTCCGGATGTCATCGGGCTTCATGCCGGACTGCAGCGCCTGATCCAGCATCCCCGCCATCCGGTGCTCGGGATCACAACGCAGCGCGGCGTCCAGCGACACCCCCGCGAGCGGGCCGTCGCCACGGGCGTACGCGCTGAACGCAAGCAGCACCAGGGCCTCGACCCGCCAGGGCGGCGGCAGGCGGCGCGCCAGCAGCGCCCACAGCGACTCGGCCTCCCCCGCCCGGTCGCCGACCGCCAGGGCGTACAGCGTGTCGCGCACCTCGACGTCGCTCAGCGCGCAGCCCAACGCGGCAAGCTCGGCCGCGGACAGCGTTTCGCCGCCGGCGACGCGGGAGGCCGCGGCCATCGCGTCTTGCACGTCGCGGCGCGCGCACCCGGTGGGATCGGCGCGATGGGCCACCTCGCGCTGTGCCGCCTGGCGCCGGACCGCGTCGGCCAACTCGGCGGCGCCCGCCGGGTCGTCGACCGCGATGACGGCCTGCAGGTCGGCGCGCCGGCGGTAGAGCCGCCGGCCGTCGAGCACCGCCGCCGCGGCCAACGGCGACGCCGACGGGTCGTCGACGAAGCCGCCGGAGCCGCAGCCGTCCACGCAATGCCAGCGCCCGCCGCGGGCCACCCGATCCACCACATGCGCGGCATAGAGTTGAATTCCCCTCTGCGACAACGCCTCTGCCAGCTCGTCGCACAGCAGCCGGTATTCCTCGTTGCACCCCGGGCAGTGCGCGCAGTTCGCGTCGACGATCACCGCGATCGCCGCCTGAGGCCTCGCGGCGGCGGCGACTTCGGCCAGATGCCCGACGCGGTCGACGAGTTCCTCTGAGAGATCGACCCGCATCACGGCCCCCAGTTCCCCGCCTTCCAGGGACACCAGGACCAATGAATTCTCCGGAACGAAGCCGAGAACGGCCGGTAGCGCCGCGATCAGCGCGCCGGGGCGATTGAGCTTGAAATCAGGTTGATGCGTCGTCATGGGCACCAACGCTGACGGGCGGCACCGTCGGGCCGTGCCCCCGCGACGGGATCGGGCCGCTCGTCTGTGGAGAAAGTCTGGACTGTGGGCCTTATCGTCTATGCATGGGTTCGATGCAGGAGTACGACATCGTCGTGATCGGTTCGGGACCGGGCGGCCAGAAGGCCGCCATCGCCTCGGCCAAACTAGGCAAATCCGTCGCCATCATCGAACGGGGCCGAATGCTTGGCGGTGTCTGCGTCAACACGGGCACGATCCCGTCAAAAACGTTGCGCGAGGCGGTGCTTTACCTCACCGGGATGAACCAGCGCGAGCTCTACGGGGCCAGCTACCGCGTCAAGGACCGGATCACCCCGGCCGACCTGCTGGCGCGGACCCAGCACGTGATCGGCAAGGAAGTCGACGTGGTGCGCAACCAGCTGATGCGCAACCGGATCGACCTGCTGATCGGTCACGGCCGCTTCGTCGACCCGCACACCGTCGTCGTGGAAGACCCAGGCCGCCGCGAGATGACCACTGTCAGCGGCGAATACATCGTCATCGCCACCGGCACCCGGCCGGCGCGGCCCTCCGGCGTCGAGTTCGACGAGGAACGCGTGCTCGACTCCGACGGCATCCTCGACCTCAAGACGCTGCCGGGCTCGATGGTCGTCGTCGGCGCCGGCGTGATCGGCATCGAGTACGCATCGATGTTCGCCGCGCTGGGCACCAAGGTCACCGTCGTCGAGAAGCGCGACGACATGCTGGACTTCTGCGACCCCGAGGTGGTCGAGGCGCTCAAATTCCACCTGCGCGACCTGGCGGTGACGTTCCGGTTCGGCGAGGAGGTCACCGCCGTCGACGTCGGGGCGGCCGGCACCGTCACCACGCTGGCCAGCGGCAAGCAGATTCCCGCCGAGACCGTCATGTACTCCGCCGGCCGCCAGGGCCAGACCGATCACCTCGACCTGCAAAACGCCGGTCTCGAGGTCGAGGGCCGCGGGCGGATCTGGGTCGACGACAAGTTCCGGACCAAGGTGGAGCACATCTACGCCGTCGGCGACGTCATCGGGTTCCCCGCCCTGGCCGCGACCTCGATGGAACAGGGCCGGCTGGCCGCCTACCACGCGTTCGGGGAAGCGTGCGACGGCATCACCGACCTGCAGCCGATCGGCATCTATTCGATCCCCGAGATCTCCTACGTCGGGTCCACCGAGGTGGAGCTGACCAAGAACGCGATCCCCTACGAGGTCGGGGTGGCGCGGTACAAGGAGCTGGCCCGTGGCCAGATCGCCGGCGACTCCTACGGCATGCTCAAGCTGCTGGTGTCGACCGACGACCGCAAGCTGCTCGGGGTGCACATCTTCGGGACCAGCGCCACCGAGATGGTGCACATCGGTCAGGCCGTGATGGGCTGCGGCGGGACGGTCGACTACCTGGTCGACGCGGTCTTCAACTATCCGACGTTCTCGGAGGCCTACAAGGTGGCCGCGCTGGACGTGACCAACAAGATGCGGGCGCTGTCGCAGTTCCGCCGCTGAGCTAGCAGCTGTCGTCGAGGTCGTTGGGCACCCGGTCGCCGGGCCCGCCGGCCTCGGCGCGGGCCAGCAGCTGCGCGGTTTGGGCGTCGAAGGGCGCCGAGTAGGACACGTTCGCGGCGCACCCGCCGCGCTCGAAACCGCCGATCAGCCCGGTGAGCGTGGTGCCGCTCACCCACGGCGCCCCGCTGGTGCCGTCCACCAGGCCCTCGCACGCCAGCGAGGGAAACCCGCTGTCGTTGACCGAGGTGCTGGCCTGGCAGCCGATCGGCGAGCCGCCCACCCCGGCCGCATACCCCAGCACGGTGACGTGGCTGCCCGGGGGCGGCGCGACGCCCAGCGTCAGCGCCAGGCCGACGTACGACTCGACCGACCCGCCGGCGTCGTTGCTGACCCGGGCGATCGCGTAGTCCGCGTGCGGATCCTTGCCCGAGATCCAGCGCGGATCCAGGTAGACGGCGTCGGCCTTCCACACGTCGGCGGGCGCGGGCGCCGCGTCACCGGCCAGACCGGGAACGAAGGTCATCTTGGCCGCACCGGCCAGGCAGTGCGCCGCGGTGATCATGAGATTCCCGGTCGCCGAATGGATTACGGAGCCCGTGCAGACGTGCAGCGGGCCGTCGTTGATGAAGATCGCGCCGACGCGCCGGTCCGGGTCCACCGGGCCCGCGACCGCCTTCTGCTGGGGCTGGCTGAGCCGCTGGACGAGCGGCCCGGTCGCCACCGGGACGGACACCACGGGGCGCGCCGCAGGCTCGGCCGGCCGGGTGCACGACGTCAACAACGTCAGCAGGCCGACCCCCGAGCACAGCAGCAGCGTCCGTATGCGCATTTCGTGTCCATCATGCCTGACCACGGCGTGTCGGGCAGACCACATCCCCTCCCCGCGCGCCGCCGCGTTTGCTGGCCGACATGCGGATTACGTTCGCGGGTTGGGGCGTTTCGAAGGTGAAGACTGCAGGGTGTTAGCTGTTCCATTGTTGGTGCCCGCTGATTCGGGGGACACTGGTCAGGGCACCCTGGAGAACCCCCCGAAAGGAGGAGACCCGATGGCCCGCGAGCAAAACCAAGGCGACGAGTACGACCAGCCAGGACAATCCGGCATGTACGAGCTGGAGTTTCCGGCACCCCAGTTGTCGACGGCCGACGGCCGCGGCCCGGTTTTGGTGCACGCCTTGGAGGGCTTCTCCGACGCCGGCCACGCGATACGGCTGGCCGCCACCCACCTGAAGGCCGCGCTGGACACCGAGCTGGTCGCGTCCTTCGCGATCGACGAACTACTGGATTACCGCTCGCGGCGGCCGCTGATGACGTTCAAGACCGACCACTTCACCAGCTACGACGATCCGGAGCTGAGCCTGTACGCCCTGCGTGACAGCGTCGGCACGCCGTTTCTGCTGCTGGCCGGCATGGAACCCGACCTGAAGTGGGAGCGTTTCATCACCGCGGTGCGCCTGCTGGCCGAGCGTCTGGGTGTACGGCGCACGATCGGCCTGGGCACCGTCCCGATGGCGGTCCCGCACACCCGCCCGATCACGCTGACCGCCCATTCCAACGACAAGGAACTGATCGCCGACTTCCAGCCCTGGATCTCGGAGATCCAGGTCCCCGGCAGCGCGTCCAACCTGCTGGAATACCGGATGGCCCAGCACGGTCACGAGGTCGTTGGGTTCACCGTGCACGTCCCGCACTACCTGACCCAGACCGACTACCCGGCGGCCGCGCAAGCGCTGCTGGAGCAGGTGGCCAAGAGCGGATCGCTGGAGCTGCCGCTGTCGGCGCTGACCGAAGCCGCAGCGGAGATTCGCGCCAAGATCGACGAACAGGTGCAGGCGAGCGCGGAGGTGGCTCAAGTGGTGGCCGCGCTCGAGCGCCAGTACGATGCCTTCATCGACGCTCAGGAGAACAGGTCGTTACTAACTCACGACGAGGATCTCCCCAGCGGCGACGAGCTTGGCGCAGAGTTCGAGCGATTCCTTGCCCAACAGGCAGAGAAGAAGAACGACGACGACCAGGCGTGAGGACTCAAAACGCCCATAGCCCGGGCCGACACCAAGGTTGGCGGAGATGACCGAGCGGAAGCGCAAGAGCAACCTTCGCCCAGTGCGTGAAGTCACGGCGCCCACGCTCGAGTTCCGCACCATTCACGGCTACCGGCGGGCCTACCGCATCGCCGGTTCCGGGCCGGCGATTCTGCTGCTCCACGGCATCGGCGACAACTCCACCACCTGGAATGCCGTGCAGGCCAAGCTCGCCCAGCGGTTCACCGTCATCGCCCCCGACCTGCTGGGCCACGGGAAGTCCGACAAGCCGCGCGCCGACTACTCGGCGGCCGCCTACGCGAACGGCATGCGCGACCTGCTGTCCGTCCTCGACATCGAGCGGGTGACCATCATCGGCCACTCACTGGGCGGCGGCGTGGCAATGCAATTCGCCTACCAGTTCCCGCATTTGGTCGACCGGCTCATCCTGGTAGCGGCGGGCGGCGTCACCAAGGACGTCAACGTCGTCTTCCGGCTGGCCTCGTTGCCGATGGGCAGCGAGGCGCTGGCGCTGCTGCGGCTGCCCCTGGTGCTGCCGGCGGTTCAGCTGGCGGGCAAGCTGGCCGGGCTGGCGATCGGGTCGACCGCGCTGGGCCACGACCTGCCCAACGTCCTGCGCATCCTCGACGACCTGCCGGAGCCGACGGCCTCGGCGGCGTTCAGCCGCACGCTGCGGGCGGTGGTGGACTGGCGCGGTCAGATCGTGACGATGCTGGACCGATGTTATTTGACCGAGGCCATCCCGGTGCAGATCGTCTGGGGCACCAAGGATGTGGTGGTTCCGGTGCGGCACGCCTGGATGGCGCACGCCGCGATGCCCGGCTCGCGTCTCGAGATCTTCGAGGGCTCGGGCCACTTCCCCTTCCACGACGACCCGGCCCGCTTCATCGACGTCGTCGAGCGCTTCATCGACAGCACCGCGCCCGCCGAATACGACCAGGCCGCCCTCCGGGCCCTGCTGCGCACCGGGGGCGGCGAGAAGACGGTCACCGGCCCGGCCGACACCCGCGTCGCCGTCCTGAACGCCATGGGCTCCGACGAGCGCAGCGCCACCTGATAAACACGTTGACCCGCGCCGTACAGTCGGGTCATGGGCATCGACGTCACGGTGTTGCGGGTTTTCACCGACGCGGACGGCAATTTCGGTAATCGCCTCGGTGTGGTTGACGCCGCCGCGGTACCGCCCCCGGACCGGCAGCGGCTGGCGGCCCAATTGGGCTACGCCGAAACGGTTTTCATCGATCTTCCGGCCGCCGGCTCGGCCACCGCGCACGCGCGGATTTACACCCCGCGCGTCGAACTTCCGTTCGCCGGGCACCCGACCGTCGGCGCGTCGTGGTGGCTGCGCGACAACGGAACGCCGATCAAGACGCTGCACGTGGCGGCCGGCCTCGTGCAGGTGAGTCATCAGGGCGAGGTGACCGGCGTCAGCGCGCGCTCGGAGTGGGCGCCGGAAGTGGCCATCCACGAATTCGATTCGGCCGACGACGTTCTCGCCGCCGACCCGGTCGACTTCCCCGACGACACCGCGCACTACCTGTGGGCCTGGGTCGACCGGGACGCCGGGACTCTGCGCACCCGCGGGTTTTTCGCGAACCTCGGGGTGCCGGAGGACGAGGCGACCGGCTCGGCGGCGATGCGGCTCACCGACTACCTCAGCCGCGACCTGCGCATCACCCAGGGCAAGGGCTCGTTCATCGAAACCGCGTGGAACGCCGAGGGCTGGGTCGGGGTGGCCGGGCGCGTCGTCAACGACGGTGTCCGACGGGTCGACTGAGGTCAGCCCTGCCGGTGCAGGACGGCCACGAGGTGGTCCTGCAGGGGTTGCCCCACGCCGCCCATGCGCAGCGTGTAGGACAGCTCGTCGCCCTCGATCCGCAGCGAACGGCCAAGGGCGGTAACCTCTTTGGCGCTCGGCGCCAGCCCGATCGCCGTGCTCGACAGCTCCACCTCGATGAGACCGTCGGCCACGGCGTAGGTCCCGGTATCGATCTCAGTGATGCCGTTCGGGTGGGCGACGATCAGCTCGACGCTGCCCGGGCGAGGCACGCGAAAATACCCCGTCTCGCCGTGTAGGGGCCTGCCGTCGGCCACCGCCTTGGTCTTTTGCCCGTAGGCCAGGAACGGCTTGCCGACGTGGGAGAAGACGACTTCCTCGAGATACTCGAACGGCTGGATCGTCGGGTAGAAGCCCGAGCCGCGCCCGGCCCAGGTCCCCAGCAGGGGTGCCAGCGCCTCCAGATCGGGATGCAGGTCGGGCGGCATGGACGCCAGCCTAGCGAGTGGCCGGCTCCGGATCCGTCGGCGCGTTGCGGTGCGCGCGCAGCGCCTCGATCTCGCGCTCGAAGTCCTCGGCGGACGAAAACGACCGGTACACCGAGGCGAACCGCAGGTAAGCCACCTCGTCGAGATCGCGCAGCGGGCCGAGGATGGCCAGGCCGACCTCGTGGCTGGGCACCTCGGGCGACCCGGCGGCGCGAACGGTGTCTTCGACTTGCTGGGCGAGCAGATTCAGCGCGTCGTCGTCGACCTGGCGGCCCTGGCAGGCCCGCCGGACGCCGCTGATGACCTTCTCCCTGCTGAAGGGTTCGGTGACGCCGCTGCGTTTGACCACGGCCAGCACGGCGGTCTCGACGGTGGTGAAGCGCCGACCGCATTCGGGGCAGGAGCGTCGGCGCCGGATCGCCTGGCCTTCATCGGTTTCCCGCGAGTCGATCACCCGGGAATCCGGATGGCGGCAGAACGGACAGTGCATGACCGCTCCTTCGCCGTGCTCACCTGCGGGGCCGCAGAACACCCCGAGCGTACCGCGACGCTGGTGTCAGCCGACCGGCGCGATCAGCGTCTGGCCGGCGGCCAGCGCTGGCGAGTTCAGGTCGTTGAGCTCGCGGATCCGATCGGCAACCTGGCGGGCCGGCGCGTCCGGCGCCACCCGGTGGGCGACGTCCTGCAGGGACTCGCCGGGCTCAACCCGCACGACGGCCAGCCGATCGGGCACCGCGGCGGCCGATCCCCCGGAGTCGCCGTTGACCGCCTGCCCGAAATTGGCGACCAACCCCAGCCACAGCGTGATGACCCCGGCGACCAGCGCAAGCCCCAGCGTCGTGGCCAACGTGACGGGACGCCTGCGATGCGGGGCGACGGACATCGCGACGCCGGTGCCGTGGTAGCGCAGCGGCGTGCCGGCCGGCCTGGACGGGCCGGGCCGGCGCGAGCCGGTCAGCCCGTCCCGCCTGGGATAAAGCCCCGGCACCGGCCCGTTGACCGGGCGACGAACGCTGCTGGTACGCGGCGAGACGGTGTAGGTGATAGTCATCTTGCGTTCCTCCGGTCAGGTTGTTCTCGCTCGGGTGTTCGACTATATCGCTCGTATGTTCGATGTCCGAACATTTGAGCGAAGCGTGTCGAGCAAGCAAAACGCTAGACCGCACCACCGACAAATCCGGAAGCGCGACCTCTGACATGCAGCACAGGTACCCGATCCCCGCAAAAGTTACACACATGTGATTCTTCAGCTATAGGGTCTTGACGCCCCGGCCTAAGGGTCTTTGGACCCCGGCGACACGCCAGTCGAACACATGTTTGATTCTTGGCCGCCCTCCCGCTACATTCAACCCATGAGCGACAGCAACGACACTCCCTCGATCAGCTCATCCGTCGATTCATCGCTGACCGAACGGCAGCGCACCATCCTGAACGTCATCCGCGAGTCGGTCACCACCCGCGGCTATCCCCCGAGCATCCGGGAAATCGGCGACGCCGTCGGCCTGACGTCGACGTCATCGGTGGCCCACCAGCTGCGCACGCTGGAGCGCAAGGGCTACCTGCGCCGCGACCCGAACCGGCCGCGGGCCGTGGACGTCCGCGGCAGCGAGGACACCGCCGAGGCGGCGCCCGTCACCGACGTCGCCGGATCGGACGCGCTGCCGGAACCCAGCTACGTGCCGGTGCTCGGGCGCATCGCCGCCGGCGGACCGATCCTCGCCGAGGAGGCCGTCGAGGACGTCTTCCCGCTGCCCCGCGAGCTGGTCGGCGAGGGCACCCTGTTCCTGCTCAAGGTCGTGGGCGACTCGATGGTCGAGGCGGCGATCTGCGACGGCGACTGGGTGGTGGTGCGCCAGCAGCACGTCGCCGACAACGGCGACATCGTCGCCGCCATGATCGACGGCGAGGCCACCGTCAAAACGTTCAAGCGCGCGGGCGGTCAGGTGTGGCTGATGCCGCACAACCCGGCGTTCGACCCCATACCGGGCAACGGCGCGACCGTGCTCGGCAAGGTCGTCACCGTGATCCGCAAGGTGTAGCGGCCGGCTCAGTCGGCCTTGATGAAGCCGTTGGCCTGCGCGACTTCCTCACTGGCCAACCAGATTTCGGCCAGCGTGTCGTGGTAGAGCTCGCTGCCCGGGGTGTAGTACAGGCCGAAGCGGGCGCTGGCCTTGATCGGGTAGCCGTCGGGCACCTGGTAGGGATCCTCCAGCGGCAGGTGGATCGTCGGGCGCCCACCGGCGACCGGGGCGGCGTTGGTCACATCGGCGGCCGATTCCGGCACGTCTTCCTCGTCCGTGGCCGCGTGGCGCCCGGTTCGGGGCTCCGTCGCCCCTAGCGCCGCCGCGGCGGCCGCGGCCTCGGCGGCGCCCTCCGGGGGTTCCGGCTCGGGATACTCCGCGTCCGGTTCCTCGGCAACCGGCACCTCACCGACGTAGGCGGCCTCCGGCGGGGTGCGCGGAACCGCGACGTCCGGGTAGCCGGGATCGGCGTACTCGTCGTCCTCGTAGCCGGGCAGGTACTCGGTGCCCGTGTAGTCAACGTCCTCGGCGGCGACCTCGGGGTATCCGGCCTCCGCCTCGGGGACGTCGTCATAGCCGGCCTCCGCCAGCGTCGCCCCCGAGGCGAGGGGGATGGAATCGGTGTCCACCGTGTCGGGGTCTTCGTCATCGTCGGCGGCCCCGGCGTCGGCGCCGCGGGTCCAACTGACTCGCTGCGTCGGCCCGGCATCGTCCGGCAGCTGATGCTCCGGCTGCTCCAGGCCGAACGGGGCGTAGTCGGTGGCCGCCTCCGCGTCGTCGTGGCCCCAGTGGCCGTTGCCCGGGGCGTCGTAGCCGGCGGCGGCCAGGTCGCGCTCGGGCTCGTAGGCTCCGGTGTCGCCGGCGCCACGCCGACGCCGGCGGCGACGCCAGGTGAACGCCAGCAGCACCGCAAGCAAGATCAGCAACAGAACCGGGATCGCGGCCAGCAGCCACCACCATTGCCAGGTGAACTTCTTGGCGTGCGAGGGCATCGCCGCGGTGCTCGGCTGGTTCTGCCCGGACACCTGCAGGCCGGACAGCAACGGAGCCAGGTTGGACGGGTCGGTGCTGAACGAGTTCTTCGCCCGGTTCCAGGAGATCTTGCCGCCGGTGAACTGCTGCGACACCACGTCGCCGTCCACGGCCTGGTCACCGACCGGGGCGCCCAGCTTGCCGCTCGGACCGCGCAGCTTGTCCCACGCGGCCTTCATCGCGCCGCGCACGACGAACGCGCCGTGGTCGGAGGTCCAGAAGATGACCGGCTTGTCGGCCGCGGCGAACGTGGCGATCCGGCTGGCCGGGCCGATGCCCCCGTCGGCCTCGTTGGCGGTGGGGAAACCCAGGTCGCTGCCGGCCGCGCCGCCCAGCGACTCGTACTTGGCGAGGATGTCGGTCTCGAGGGCGTTGGCCCCGGTGGCCGGGCTGAAGAACACCTTCCCGTTTGCGAAGTTCTGCGCGACCCCGTCGCCGCCGATGGGATACGACCCGCCCTGCTTGGCGCCCAGCGGGCCGCCGGCGCCGCCGGCCGCGCGCCAGGCCATGTTGATGGCCGCGTTCGGATCGATGGCTACTTGCAGGCCTTTTAGCTGGTCGGCCAGCGTCGCCGGGTTGGTGGTGAACTCCTTGGTTTTCCTGTTCCAGGAGATCTCGCCGCCGCTGAACTTCTGAGAAGTGACCTCACCGGCGTAGGTCTCGTCGCCGACCGGCGCGCCGAGCACGCCACCCGAGCTGCCGAGCTTGTCCCAGGCGGCATTCAGCGCGCCGCGCACCACGAATGCGCCGTGGTCGGAGGTCCAGAAGATCACCGGCTTGTCGCTGGCCGAGAAGGTGGCCACGCGGCTGTCGGGTCCGGCCAGGCCGGGCACCTCGTTGATGGTGGGGAACCCGAGGTCGCTGCCGGCCGGGCCGCCGAGCGACTCGTATTTGTCCAGGATCGGCCCGTAGACGAACTTTGCGCCGGTGTCGGTGGTGTAGAACATCTTGCCGCCGTCGAAGTCCAGCGCGAACCCGTCGCCGGCGGGGTACACGTCGCCCTTGCGGGCGCCGAGCGGTGAGGTGTCGCCGCCGGCCTTCTCCCAGGCGGCCATCATGGCGGCCTCCGCATCGCCGATCGGGGACGCCGAAGCGGCGGGGGCCAGCAGCGCGGCCGCCATCACCGCGGTCGCCATGCCGACCAGCGCGCGCCCGATCAGCCTGCGCATTCGACCCCTCTGCCCGTTCACCAAGCCTCCCAGGCCCGTATGCCTGGCCATGCCGCACCTGCAGACCCGTTACGAACCGTGATATCGCCGGGCTCGCATAACTTTGCCCTTGCCGGGGAGAAATGCGAAGTCAAATCACGAAAATTGCGAAAACGGAGACCGCGCCGATGTCGAAATGATGCCGGAGCATGCCCGAACCGCGACCAACCACGGCTTCCGGCGCCCCGATCGCCCGTTTGCCGATGTGCCACTAGGCACTCGGTATACGAGAAACGCATGTGCCGACGGTACGTGAAGCCATTAGCTGGCCGTCAATCTAGGGGCCAATAGGCCAATTGGGCCTTTCATCATTGGGGCCCGTCGAACGGCCGCGCCTGGTGTCCTTGCGCGGCAGCCACATTGCTCAGACGCCCAGGCTGCGGCCGATGATCTCCTTCATGATCTCGGTCGTGCCGCCGTAGATCGTCTGCACCCGCGCGTCCAGATAGGCTCGGGCGACGGGGTATTCGCGCATGTAGCCGTAGCCGCCGTGCAGCTGCAGGCAGCGGTCGATCAGGTGCACCTGCTTCTCGGTGGCATACCACTTGGCCATCGCGGCCTGCTCAGCCGTCAGCTTCCCGTCCAGGTGCAAGCGGACGAACTCGTCGACCATGATGCGCACCACGGTGGCCTCGGTCGCCAGCTCGGCGAGCAGGAATCGGCTGTTCTGGAAGCTGCCGATGGGCTTGCCAAAGGCCTTGCGCTCCTTGGTGTATTGCAGCGTCTGCTCCAGCACGCCTTCCATCGCCGCGGCCGCCATGACTGCGATGTTGATCCGCTCCTGCGGCAGGTTCTGCATGAGGTAGATGAACCCCATGCCCTCCTCGCCGAGCAGGTTTTCGGCCGGCACCTTGACGTCGGTGAACGACAGCTCGGCGGTGTCCTGGGCGTCCAGGCCGATCTTGTCCAGGTGGCGGCCCCGTTCGAAGCCCTCCATGCCGCGCTCGACGACCAGCAGACTGAAGCCCTGCGCGCCCTTCTCGGGGTCGGTCTGGGCGACCACGATCACCAGGTCGGAGTTGATTCCGTTGGTAATGAACGTCTTTGACCCGTTCAGCACGTAGTGATCGCCCTGCTTGACCGCGCGGGTCTTGATGCCCTGCAGGTCGCTGCCGGTCCCGGGCTCGGTCATCGCGATCGCGGTGATCATCTCCCCGGTGCAGAACTTGGGCAGCCAGCGCTGCTTCTGTTCCTCGTTGGCCAGCTTCAACAAGTACGGCGCGATGATGTCGTTGTGCAACCCGAAGCCGATGCCGCTGTAGCGCCCGAGGGTGGTCTCCTCGGTGACGATCGTGTTGTAGCGGAAGTCGGGGTTGCCTCCCCCGCCGTACTCCTCGGGCACCGCCATGCCCAGGAAGCCCTGCTTGCCGGCCTCCAGCCACACGCCGCGGTCGACGATCTTCGCCTTCTCCCATTCCTCGTGGTAGGGCGCCACGTGGCGACCGAGGAAGCCGCGGTAGGACTCGCGGAACAAATCGTGCTCGGGCTCGAAAAGGGTGCGCTCGTACTTGATGGCACTGCCCATGGATGACCTCCGCTGACCTCCGGGCGAATGGGACTCTGCCGCCAAGATATACCAACCAGCCGGTTGGTCGGCGGCCGGCGGGTCGCGGCGTGGCCGAGAACCGCTAGGGCGCGGCAAACTCGCGCAGGCTGGCGGCCAGCGCGACGGGAACGCGGGCGCGGATGCGGGTGCCGTCGGCGTTGTGCTCCTCCTGCTGCACTCGCCCGCCGGCGTGCAGCCGGGCCACCAGGTCGCCCCGGTCGTAGGGGATCACGACGTCGACAAGGGCGTCGGTGGGTTTGGACAGCTCCGCGAGTTCGGTCATCCGCCGCCGCAACGCGTCGATGCCCTCGCCGGTGTGCGCGGACACGAACACCGCCCCGGGCAGCCCGTGCCGAAGCTTGGCCAGCGCGAGGTCGCTCGCGGCGTCCACCTTGTTGACCACCAGCAGCTCGGGCGGCGCGTCGCCGTGGTGGTCGGCGACAACTTCCGAGATCACTTGGCGGACCGCGTTTATCTGGGCGATCGGGTTGACGTCGGAGCCGTCGACCACGTGCACCAGCAGGTCGGCGTCGACGACCTCCTCCAGGGTGGAGCGGAACGCCTCGACCAGCTGGGTGGGCAGGTGGCGCACGAAGCCGACGGTGTCGGTGAGCACGGCCGGGCGCCCGTCGGTCAACTCCGCGCGCCGGGTGGTGGGCTCCAGGGTGGCGAACAGCGCGTCCTGCACCAGCACCCCGGCCCCGGTCAGCGCGTTGAGCAGGCTGGATTTGCCGGCGTTGGTGTAGCCGACGATCGCGATGGACGGGACGTCGCTCGCCAGCCGGCGGCTGCGCTGCGTGTCGCGGGCCTGCTTCATGTCCTTGATCTCGCGGCGCAGCTTGCTCATCCGTTCGCGGATGCGGCGCCGGTCGGTCTCGATCTTGGTCTCACCGGGACCGCGCAGACCAACGCCGCCGCCGCTGCCGCCGGCGCGGCCGCCGGCCTGCCGGGACATCGACTCGCCCCAGCCGCGCAGCCGCGGCAGCATGTACTCCATCTGGGCCAGCGACACCTGGGCCTTGCCCTCCCGGCTGGTGGCGTGCTGGGCGAAGATGTCCAGGATCAGCGCGGTGCGGTCGATGACCTTGACCTTGACGGCCTTTTCCAGCGCGGTCAGCTGCGCCGGGGACAGCTCGCCGTCGCAGATCACGGTGTCGGCGCCGGTGGCCAGGACCACCTCGCGCAGCTCGGCGGCCTTGCCGGAGCCGATGTAGGTCGACGGGTCGGGCCGGTCGCGGCGCTGGATGAGGCCCTCGAGCACCTGCGAACCGGCGGTTTCGGCCAGGGCCGCCAGCTCGGCCATGCTGGCCTGGTTGTCGGCGGCGCTGCCGTCGGTCCACACGCCCACCAACACCACGCGCTCGAGGCGCAGCTGCCGGTACTCGACCTCGGAGACGTCGGCGAGCTCGGTGGACAGCCCCGCGACCCGGCGCAGCGCCGATCGATCCTCGAGGGCGAGTTCGCCCGCACTGGGCTCTAGATCCGGTTGGTCGGGAAAGGGAGTTTCGGGATTCGTCATAGGCAATTAGCAATAGTGCACGCTAAATCGGTGCAGCGCACCTGATTTAACGCTCCTGGGCGCGCCACCATTCCTCGCTGATCTCGCCGCGGGCCACCAGCACCGACGGTCCGCGCAAGTAGCTGGTGGCGTCGGTGACGGTGACGACGACGTCGCCGCCGGGCACCCGCACGGTGAGCGTCCCGGTGTCCGCGCCCCCGTCGGCCAGCGCGGCGACGGCGGCCGCGACCGTCCCGGTGCCGCACGAGCGGGTCTCGCCCACCCCGCGCTCGTGCACGCGCATCCGCACCATCCCGTCGACCGGCGACGTGAGCACCTCGACGTTGACCCCCTCGGGGAACTGGTCATGGTCGAACTGCACCGGCGCGCCGACGTCGAGGGCCGCCAGCCCTTCGGCGTCGAGCCGCGGGTCCACGCAGGCCAGGTGCGGGTTGCCGACGTCCACCGCCAGCCCGGCAAACCGCCTGCCGCCCACTATCGCCTCCCCCGCCCCGAGCCGGTTCGCCTTGCCCATGTCGACGGTGACGTCGGCGTCGGTGTCGCCGGCGTGGTGCAGGGTGACCGCGCGCGCGCCGGCCAGCGACCCGACGACGAACTCGTCGCGGGATTCCAGGCCGGCGGCCCGCAGGTAGTGCGCGAACACCCGCACGCCGTTGCCGCACATCTGCGCGGTCGACCCGTCGGCGTTGCGGTAGTCCATGTACCAGTCGCCGGCGTCGACGCCGTCCGGCAGGCGCTCGAGCACGCCGGCCGCCGCCGCGGCGCCGGCGGTGGTGATCCGCAGCACCCCGTCGGCACCCAGCCCCCGGCGCCGGTCGCAGAGCGCGGCCACCCGCTCGGCGGTCAGCGCCAGCGCGGCGTCGAGGTCGGGCAGCAGCACGAAGTCGTTCTGCGTGCCGTGGCCCTTGGCGAAGATCACCAGTTCAGACTACTTCGCGCCACGCCCGCAACGCGGCGTCGACGAGCCCGGTGGCATTGGCGTCCAGCCAGTGCACCCGGTGGTCCCGGCGAAACCACGACCGCTGCCGTCGCACGTAGCGCCGGGTGCCTACGTAGGTCTGCTCGCGCGCGTCGCGCAGCTGGTCTTCCGAGCCGCCGGCGTCGAGGGCCGCCAGCACCTGCGCGTAGCCCAGGGCGCGCGACGCGGTGACCCCGTCGCGCAGGCCGTCGTCCAGCAGGCCGCGGACCTCGTCGACCAGGCCCTGCTGGAACATGGCGTCGGTGCGGCGGGCCAATCTCTCGTCGAGAAGCGTTGTGTCGCAATCCAATCCGATGATGACGGTGTCCCAGCGCGGGGCGCCGATGCGCGGCGCGGAGGCGGCGAAGGGCTGCCCGGTGAGCTCGACAACCTCCAAAGCGCGCACCGTGCGCCGGCCGTCAGTGGGCAGGATCGCCGCGGCCGCCGCCGGGTCCCGGCGGCCCAGCTCGGCGTGCAGCTCCCCCACCCCCACCTCGGCGAGCCGCCGTTCCCAGCGGGCCCGCACCGCGGGGTCGGTCGCCGGGAACGACCAGTCGTCGAGCAAGGACTGGACGTAGAGCATCGAGCCGCCCACGATCACCGGCACGGCGCCTCGGGCGGCGATCGCTTCGATGTCGGCGGCGGCGGCCGCCTGATAGCGGGCGACGGTGGCGGTCTCGGTGACATGCAGGACGTCGAGCTGATGATGCGGGATGCCGCGGCGCTGCTCGACGGGCAGCTTGGCGGTGCCGATGTCCATGCCGCGGTAGAGCTGCATGGCGTCGGCATTCACGATCTCCGCGCCGAGCCGCTCGGACCCATCCAGCGCCAGCTGCGACTTGCCGGTGCCGGTGGGCCCGATGATCGCGAGCGGTCGGTTCATGGCTGCCAGAAGCCGGCGAAGTAGCCCACGCCGTAGGGCGCACCCCGGTAGAGCTCCTTGGCTGACCGCGGCCCCGGCTCGGTGAGGCCGGCCAACACCCCGAACGCGACCCGCCCCAGGATCTGCGGCGGCAACTGGGCCAGGGCGGCGGCGTCGCCGTCGGCCAGCGCGTCGTCCAACGCCAGCTGCGCCTCGACGTCTTCCGGGTGATGGCCGCCGGGGGCCGCCGGTGTCAGGGTGTTCGCGCCGTCGGCCATCACCAGCACGCCGACGGGATCAGGCACCCGGTCGATCTCCGCGCGCAGACGCCGGCCGTGGGCCAGCGCCGTGTCGGCGTCGTGGTCGCCGCGGTAGACGCGAACCTGCACCTCGGCGTCGGGGCGGGCCTGGCCGCGCGCCCAGCCGGCCAGCAGCGCACACACCGGTAGTTCGACGGCCCGTTTGGCGTGCGGCGACAGCCGCACCGGCACGTCGACGCCGAAACCGGCGAACGTGCCGCTGCAGTCGGGCCCGACGATCTCGTCGGCCGGGCCCGTCCCGATCGCCACCCAGCGCGGCGGCAGCAGGGCGGCCGCGGCCAGCACGGCCGCGGTCAGGTCGGCCACCTCGGCGGCGGCCGCTCCAGCCAGCTCGGGAACGAGCACCGGCGCGGCGGGAACGATCGCGATGGCGCTCAGCACGCAACCACACTAACCAGGCGCTAGGTGATCGTCGGGCTGCTCTCCGCCGCCGGCGGCGGGACCGGGGGCGCATCGTGCGCGGTCAACGCCTCGCGCGCCTCCACCACGTCTCGGCCCGCCTCCGCCGCGATCGAGGCGGCCTCGCCGCGCGCCAGCGCAACCGTCGCGATGATCACCAGGGCCACCGCCGAAACCAGGACGAACGAGGCGGGGCCCTTGGTGTAGAGCGTCTCGCCGAGCACCGTGACCCCGAGCACGCCCGCCACCACCGGCTTGGCCACCGTCATCGTCGGCAACGACGCGGTCAGCGCGCCCGCGCGGAAGGCGGACTGCTGAAAGACCATTCCGCACAGCGCAACCGCCAGCCAGGGGTAGAACTCGGGCGCGGTCAACACCGCACCCGCGCCCTCCTCGGCCACCTCGACGACGCCCTTGGTCAGCACCGCGAACAGCGCCAGTGACGAACCCGCCACCAGCGCCAGCAGCACCGCCGCGACCGGACGACCCTTCCAGATCCCGGCGCCCACCACGCACAGCACCAGCGTGGGGCCCATCACCGCGACCACGATGAGCCACGTCTCTAGCGGCGCCCGCTGGTTGCCGGCCGTGGGGTCGCCGACGATGATCACCACGGCCAAGGCCGCGGCCAGCACCACCGCCCAGACCCACTCCCAGCGGGTCACCCGTTGGCTGGTCAGGCGCGCGTAGATCGGCAACGCGAACAGCAGCGCGGTCACCTGCAGCGACGTCACGAGGACCACCGACCCCCACGCCAGCGCACCGGCCTGCAGGCTGTAGTTGGTGATCGCGGCCAGCCCGCCAATCCACCACCGCTTGTCACGCAACGACATGCGGAACAGCTCGAGGTGGCCGACTTCCTTGTCGGTGATCTCGTGCGCGGACCGCTGCCGGATCACGTCGCCGACCGCGGAGGCCAGCGCCGCGCATAAGGCGATCAGCGCGGCGATGTCAACTTTCGACATGGGGACCCCTCACCAGCGTTCCGCCCGAAAGCTGTATGTACACGTGCCGTTTCCTAACAATTCAACGACCACTGTAGTGGGGCGCGCCGGGGTCTCGACCCCAGCGAACCCCGGCGATCCGTCGACGAACCGGGCCGTACCTGCGAAAAACCCTGGGGAAATTTCGCGATTCGGGCATCGCGATCACCCCCTCGGAAGCCACGGCGAGAAAACGACCATCGGCCTGTGCCACCGTACCGGGCCGGGCGCCGCCGCCAAATGGTCGGAGCGACTGTGGAATCGAACCGTTACCCCCGGTGCGCCGGGTTCCCGCCCGGGGCGCTGGGTGGGCCCGGCCCGGCGTTTGCGAAGCTAGCCGACGCGGGCGAAGGCCGGGCGCGCCAAAACAGTAGGCGCGCTTCGCCCGCCAAGCTGCTTGAATACTGTTGGAAACGGTCAAAGAGCGTTAAGGGAGCCGCCACGCGCGGCAGGCGCGCGGAACACCACCGCGCGAAAGTTGCAGAAGGGTTGGTGACGAGCGCATGACGTCCAACGAGCCCACTAGCAACGCCTCACCCAAGCCGGTGCCGCGCCCGGGCCCGCGCCCCGGACCCCGGCCCGTGAGCCCGGGGCCGCGACCCGCTTCGGTGGCCGCCCACCCGTCCAGCGATCCGCACCGGTTCGGCCGCGTCGACGACGACGGCACCGTCTGGCTGATCAGCTCGGCCGGCGAACGCATCGTCGGTTACTGGCAGGCCGGCGACCGCGAGGCCGCCTTCGCCCACTTCGGCCGGCGCTTCGACGACCTGAGCACCGAGGTCACGCTCATGGAGGAGCGGCTGGCGTCGGGCACCGGGGACGCCCGCAAGATCAGGGCGCACGCGTCGGCGCTGTCCGAGACGTTGCCGACCGCGAGCGTGCTGGGGGACGTCGACGGGCTCGCGGCCCGGCTGGCCGGCCTGGTCGAGCGCGCCGATGCGGCCATCGCCGAGGGCCGCTCGAAGCGCGAGGAGCATCGGGCCGCCCAGACCGCCCGCAAGGAGGCCCTGGCCGCCGAGGCCGAAGACCTGGCCGCCAACGCGACACAGTGGAAGGCCGCCGGCGACCGGTTGCGCGCGATCCTCGACGAGTGGAAGACGATCAGCGGCCTGGACCGCAAGGTCGACGACGCGCTGTGGAAGCGCTATTCGGCCGCGCGGGACACCTTCAACCGGCGGCGGGGTTCCCATTTCGCCGAGCTGGATCGGGAGCGGTCGGGGGTCCGGCAGTCCAAGGAACGGCTCTGCGAGCGCGCCGAGGAACTGTCCGATTCGACGGACTGGACCGCTACCAGCGCCGAGTTCCGCAAGCTGCTGACGGAGTGGAAGGCGGCCGGGCGGGCGACCAGGGAGGTCGACGACGCCCTGTGGCGGCGCTTCAAGGCGGCTCAGGATTGCTTCTTCACCGCCCGCAACGCGGCGGCGGCGGAAAAGGACGCCGAGTTTCGCGCCAACGCCACCGCCAAGGAGGCGCTGCTGGCCGAGGCGGAAAAGATCGACACCAGCAACCTCGACGCGGCGCGGGCGGCGTTGCGGTCCATCGCCGACAGGTGGGATGCCATTGGGAAGGTGCCGCGGGAACGCTCCGCCGAGCTGGAGCGCCGGCTGCGCGCGGTCGAGAAGAAGGTGCGCGACGCCGGCGACGCGGATTGGTCCGACCCGCAGGCGCAGGCCCGCGCCGAGCAGTTCCGCACGCGCGCCGAGCAGTACGAACAGCAGGCGCAGAAGGCCGCGGCGGCCGGCCGGACCAAGGAGGCCGACGAGGCCAGGGCCAACGCCGAACAGTGGCGGCAATGGGCCGACGCGGCCGCTGCGGCGCTGACGCGCCGGTCCTAGCCTTTCGGCGGGGCCTCGGGGTCGTCCGGTTTGTCGAGGGTGTCCAGCAGGGTCATCGACTGCCGCGCTGCGGCGATCCGGCGCCGCTCCTCTTCGGCGGCCAAGTGCACGACGGTGCGCGCCCAGACCAGGCGGGCCCAGTGAAACGTCAGCACCATCACGGTGATCCAGGCGACGATCAGCCCCACGCCCGGCCCGGGATGCCCGGCGGCCACGGTCTGGCGCGACCAGATCGCCAACAGCCCCGCGCCGCACGCGATCGCCGAGCCCGCCAGCGCTACCCAGGCCAGCGCCCAGCGCCGTGTCATCAGTGCCAGCATCGAAAAGCCCACGCCGAACACCAGTGCCAGCCAGGCGAACACGCGCGACGGGAGGGACACCGCGGCGGCGCCGGCGCCGTGGCTGGAGAACAGCACGTCCCAGCCGCGCACGTGTCCGGTGTGCGGCAGGATGAACGAGGCCAGCAGCACGAACACCAGGATCGCGACCACCAAAGCCCTTGGGCCGGGCTCGATCTCGCCGGCCACCCGGCGTTCGGCGGCGTCGATTTCGGTCCGCAGCGCGTCGATGTCGGTGTGTTCTTTCTTCATTGGGCACATCCCAGGGTTTCGAGCGGTTCCGTGGCCGGCCCGACGGCCGGCATGCCCAGGCCGATCGCGCGCGGGCGGCGCCCGGGGGCGTGGGCGTCGCCGGCCCGGGTGCGGCGGTGGCGCAGGATGCCGGCGTCGGCGATGAGGTGGTGCGGCGCGGCCCCAGTGACCTTCGCGGTGACGATGTCGCCGGGCCGGACCTGGTCGTTCGCGGCTTCGAAACAGGAGAAGTGCACCAGCCGGCCGTCGCGCGCGCGTCCGGTCATGCGCGCCGTGCGGGCGTCCTTGCGCCCTTCGCCGGTGGCGACCAGCAATTCGACGGTCTGCCCGACGAGCGCGCGGTTGCCCTCCAGCGAGATCTGCTCCTGCAGCTCGACCAGCCGCTCGTAGCGTTCCTGCACAACGGCTTTCGGTAGCTGGCCGTCGAAGTCGGCGGCGGGGGTGCCGGGCCGTTTGGAGTACTGGAAGGTGAACGCCGCCGCGAAGCGGGCCTGCCGCACGATGTCGAGCGTGGCGGCGAAATCCTCTTCGGTCTCGCCGGGAAATCCGACGATCAGGTCCGTGGTGATCGCCGCGTGCGGCATGGCCGCCCTCACGCGGTCGATGATGCCCAGGTAGCGCTCGGCGCGGTAGGAGCGGCGCATCGCGCGCAGCACCCGGTCGGATCCGGACTGCAGCGGCATGTGCAGCGCCGGGCAAACGTTGGGTGTCTGCGCCATCGCCTCGATGACGTCGTCGGTGAACTCGGCCGGGTGCGGCGAGGTGAACCGCACGCGTTCCAGCCCGTCGATGCGCCCGCAGGCCCGCAGCAACTCGGCGAAGGCGCCGCGATCGCGGGGCTGCGCGGGGTCCGCGAACGAAACGCCGTAGGCGTTGACGTTCTGGCCCAGCAGGGTGATTTCGAGTACGCCGTCGTCGACCAGCGATTGGACCTCGGCGAGGATGTCGGCCGGGCTGCGGTCGACCTCCTTGCCGCGCAGCGACGGCACGATGCAGAACGTGCAGGTGTTGTTGCATCCGACGGAGATGGAAACCCAAGCGGCATAGGCGGATTCGCGTGCGATGGGCAGCGACGATGGGAACTGCTGCAGCGCCTCGGCGATCTCCACCTGCGCGACCCTGTTGTGCCGCGCGCGGTCGAGCAGCGTCGGCAGCGATCCGATGTTGTGCGTGCCGAACACGACGTCGACCCACGGCGCCTTGCGCAGCAACGCGTCGCGGTCCTTTTGGGCCAGGCAGCCCCCGACGGCGATCTGCATGTCGGGATTGCCGCGCTTTCGCGGGGCCAGGTGGCTGAGGTTGCCGTACAGCTTGTTGTCGGCGTTCTCCCGCACGGCGCAGGTGTTGAAGACCACCACGTCGGCGTCGGCCCCGTCGGCGGCCCGGCGGTAGCCGGCCGCCTCCAGCAGGCCCGCCAACCGCTCCGAGTCGTGGACGTTCATCTGGCAGCCGTAGGTGCGTACCTGGTAGGTACGCGCTCCCGAAACGTCTCGGGCCACCATCGAAGTCACGGGGCCATGGTACGGCGACCGGGGTCGGCCGAATGAACCCGCAGCTTAGACCCGGCGGCGCTCCCGTTCTGCGGCCAGCTCGGCCAGCACGACCTCGCACGCCAGGTTCTGGCCGTAGCCGCGGCGCGCCAGCATCCCCACCAGCCGGCGACTCAGCCGTGCGTCGTCGTCGCTGAGCGTCTCGCGCCGCAGCTTGGCCCGCACCAGCTCTTCGGCGCGGTCCCGCTCGGCGGCGGCGTCGATCCCGGCCAGCGCGGCGCCGATCAGCTCTTTGCCGACGCCCTTGGTCCGCAGCTCGGCGGCCAACGCGCGCCGGCTCTTTCCCGCCTTGGCCCGCCGGGACTCGACCCACTGTTCGGCGAACTCGGCGTCGTTCACCAGGCCGACGGCGGCCAGCCGGTCGAGCACCCGCTCGGCGACGTCGTCGGGGTATCCGCGTTTGGACAGCTGGCCGGCCAGCTCGGCCCGGGTGCGCGATCTCGCGGTGAGCAGGCGCAGGCACAGCGCCCGCGCCTGCTCCTCGCGGGAGGGCTCAGAAATCGACGGGGGCGGGCAAGACGTCGTCATCGGTCACCACGGCGCCAATGCCGAGCTTTTCCTTGATCTTCTTCTCGATCTCGTTGGCGATGTCGGCGTTTTCCATCAGGAAGGTGCGCACGTTCTCCTTGCCCTGGCCGAGTTGTTCGCCCTCGTAGGTGAACCACGAACCGGACTTGCGGATGAAGCCCTGGTCCACCCCCATGTCGATCAGCGAGCCCTCCCGGCTGATGCCGCGGCCGTAGAGGATGTCGAACTCGGCCTGCTTGAACGGCGGCGACACCTTGTTCTTGACGACCTTGACCCGGGTGCGGTTGCCGACCGCGTTGGTGCCGTCCTTGAGCGTCTCGATCCGGCGCACGTCCATGCGCACCGACGCGTAGAACTTCAAAGCCTTTCCGCCCGTGGTGGTTTCGGGGCTGCCGAACATCACGCCGATCTTTTCCCGGAGCTGGTTGATGAAGATCGCCGTGGTTCCCGAGTTGTTGAGCGCGCCGGTCATCTTCCGCAGCGCCTGACTCATCAGCCGGGCCTGCAGCCCGACGTGGCTGTCGCCCATCTCACCCTCGAGCTCCGCGCGCGGCACCAGGGCCGCCACCGAGTCGATGACCAGGATGTCCAGGGCGCCGGAACGGATCAGCATGTCGGCGATCTCCAACGCCTGCTCACCGGTGTCCGGCTGGCTGACCAGCAGCGAGTCGGTGTCGACGCCGAGCTTCTTGGCGTAATCCGGGTCCAGGGCGTGCTCGGCGTCGATGAACGCCGCGACGCCGCCGGCGGCCTGGGCGTTGGCCACCGCGTGCAGCGCGACGGTGGTCTTACCCGAGGACTCCGGGCCGTAGATCTCCACGACCCGGCCACGTGGCAGGCCGCCGATGCCCAATGCCACGTCCAGTGCGATGGATCCGGTCGGGATGACCGAGATCGGCTGGCGCATCTCGTCGCCGAGACGCATCACCGAGCCTTTGCCATAGCTCTTCTCGATCTGGGCCATCGCCAGCTCGAGGGCCTTCTCGCGGTCGGGGGCTTGCGTCATGATGCCTCTTCCTATCGTCGTTGGGTTCTTCTGACCGGTATCGGTCGGTTGGCGGTGACCCTAGGCGCGGGGTCCGACAAGTCCCCGAACGCTCACCACAGTAGCCGAACACCTGTTCGATTCAAGGTGACACGCCGGGCGTCCGACGGCGTGTGGCAACATTTGCTACCGACAAGGCGCTGACGGGCTGACAACCTGAGGAAACCGGTGCGAATCCGGTGCGGTCCCGCCACTGTGATCGGGGACGGACACGTCCCGACCCGAGAGCCAGATACTCACCGTCAGCGCTTCCTCACGAGAACTGGGGCGGATTTCCCCAGGGAGGGTTGGTTGCGCATGGACATTTCTGCCGAGCTGGCCGAAATATCTTCTTATAAAAGGTTTTTCACGTTCACGGTCGGCGGCGACGCGGCGGGGTGGCATCCGGTCGGGCAGTCATACGCCGACGGGTTCGCCGACCTGATCCACGCCACCGCGCGGCGCTATCACACGTCGGACCTGCGGATCGCCGCGTCGCTGGTCCACCTCGGCCACGCCACGCGGTTGTGGTCGCCGGTGCTGGCGTGTGCGCTGGGCCATGGGGTGATCCCCGATCTCAAATGCCTGCAGCGGGCCGACGACGGGGCGCAGCTGCGCATCCCCGAGCCCGTCGGGCAGGCCGTCGACCGGCCGTCGGCGAAGTTGCTGTACCGCCTCGTCGTCAAAGGGCACATGAAACCGTTCGCCGCCGGCCTGCGCGTGAAACTGGCGCCCGCCCTGCTGGCGGGCAACATCGCGTCCGCGCTGGTCGGGGCGTCCCGGGCGCTGCTCGTCGCGCGCCCGGACCTGCGGCCCGCGATCATCGAGATGACCGAATCCCTGCTGGAAACCGGCATGCTGGCCGGGTCCGGCGTGATCACCGGCTCCCATCTGGGCTTCCGGCGTCGCAGCTGTTGCCTGTTCTATCGCGTGCCCGGCCGATCGGTCTGCGGCGACTGCGTGTTTCGCCGTGAGCGCCCGGGCCGCTGAGTGTGCAGCCCAGGTTTTGCGTGTGTATCCAGGGCGGTAAACAGGCGCGGATCGCGCCACCAGCGCACAGTCAAAGCCGCCAGCGCACACTCACCACTGATCGCGCGGCACGTCGAAATCGGCGCACAGGGCGCGCCAGACGTCGCGGGGCTCCACCCCGTCCTCGATCGCCTGGGCGGCGGTGCGGCCGCCGAACCCGGTCAGCACGTGATCCACCAGCACCGACGCGCCGTAGGTGGAACCGAACCGCAACACAACCCGCTCGTTGAACTCCGTCAGCCGCACGCACGCCAACATACCCAGCGAGCTACCCTGCTAAAGCCAGCGCTTCGCGGCACACCCACACCGGGTCGGCGACGTCGGCAATGCCGGCGGCGGCCTGGCGCGCGGCGTCGCGGTAGCCGGGCGACGCCAGCACCTCGCCCACGGCGACTACCAGCGCGTCGGCGGTCAGCGGCCGGATCAGCCGTCCGCTCCCCTGGCGCACCACGCGGTTGGCCATCTCCCACTGGTCCCCGCCGCCCGGGACCACGACCAGCGGCACGCCGGCCAGCAGCGTTTTGCTCACGATCCCGTGGCCGCCGCCGCAGATCATCAGGTCGGCGTGCGCCAGCAGGTCGGACTGGCGCCCCAGGCCGGCCACCGCGTACGGCGGCAGCGTCAGCTCCGCCCCGCCCAGCCGCGAGACCACCAGGCGCGAGCCCGCCGGCAGCGTCTCCCCCGGTATCAGGCACTCCAGCGCGGCCTCGGCCAGGCCCGCCGTCCCGGTCGACGCGGTCGACGGCGCGACCACCACCGCCGGCCCGGGGCCGGGCGGCACCTCGAGCACCCGATCAGTGGGTTCGAAGTGCAACGGCCCGACGACGACGGCCTCCTCCGGCCAGTCCGGGCGCGGCACCTCAAGGGCGGGCAGCGTGGCGATCAGGCGGCGCAGCGGCCCGGGGTCGACGGCGGGCAGCCCGATCTCGAGCCGGGCGGCCGCGCGCTGCTTGATGCCGGCGCGCCAGGATCGCCCCGTCAGCGCCCGCATGCTGGCGTCGCGCAGCCGGCCGCGGAAGCCGGTGCCCGGCGCCAGCCCGCTGCCGATCGGCGGCAGCCCCTTCGACGGCAGGTACAGCGGATGCGGGTTGAGCTCGATCCACGGGATCCCCAGCAGCTCGGCGGCCATCCCGCCGCCCGCGGTGATGACGTCCGAGACCACCAGGTCGGGCGCCAGGTCGCGCAGCGCCGGGACGTTGAGCACCGCCATCCGCGCGGCGCGGCGATGGATCCGGGCGCCGGCGTCGATGTCCTCGTCGGTGGCGGCCAGCCCGTCTAATTCGGCGGCGTCGATGCCGACCGCGCGGGCGGCGCCCGTCCATTCCGCGCCGGTGAACAGGGTGGGCCGATCGCCCGCCTCGACGAAGCGCTGGCACAGCGCGATCGCGGGGAACGAGTGCCCGGGATCCGGCCCGGCGACCACGGCGACGCGCATCGACCCACCCTGCCACAGCGCCGCGCTGCCACGCACAACCCCGGTCGAATAGGCTGGCGGCCATGACCGAGCTGACTGACACAGGCGTCGCGAACACCCGCACGGTCGAGGGTTTCCTGAACGCGCTTCAAGATTCGGACCTCGAGGCCGCCGAGGCCGCGCTGGACGACGACCTCGTCTACGAGAACGTCGGCCTGCCCACGATCCGCGGCCGCGCCCGGGCGATCAAGCTGTTCCGCGCGATGGAGGGCCGCGGGGCGTTCGAGGTGAAGATTCACCGCATCGCCGCCGACGGCGCCGCGGTGCTCACCGAGCGCACCGACGCGCTGATCGTCGGCCCGCTGCGGCTGCAGTTCTGGGTCTGCGGCGTGTTCGAGGTGCACAACGGGCGAATCACGCTGTGGCGGGACTACTTTGACTTCTTCGACATGTTCAAGGCGACGCTGCGCGGCCTGGCGGCGCTCGTCGTGCCGTCGCTGAAGGCTTCGTTCTAGGGGTTCTAGGCGTTCTAGGCCTTCGGCAACCCGCCCAGCTCGTCGAACGCCTGCGCCCAACCCAGCAGGCGATCAGTCGCGCCGACCAGCTCCTCGCGGTAGCGCTGCCGCGCCGCACCGGCCCCGTCGCCGTTCGCCGACGACACCAATTGCGCTGCGGCGGTGACCATTTCGTTGTACTGACGCACGCCGGCGCTCAACTGCGCGGTGAACGCGTTGATGGTGGGCACCAGATACGACCGCGACGACTCGGCGTACTGGGCCGCCCGCTCCATCGACACCACCTCGGCGGCGGTGGCCGCCATCGCCGAAGACGTCTTGCCGGCCGCGGCACTCAAATCACGGATCTCGTCCGCCGGCAGCATGGCGCCGCGCTCGATCACGCCCAACAGCGAGGAGAAGCCGCGCTCGGAGGCGCCCAGCGCGTACATCGCCGGCCGGGCGGCGGAGCCGGGCGGCGGCAGCCGGCGCGTGTTGGCAGGCCGCCGCGCCGGCAGCGGCTCGGCGCGCAGCCAGCGGTAGCGCAGCAGCAACAGCGTCGCCGGGATCGCCAGCACGACCGCGACGCCGCCGGTGACCTCCAGCAGCAGCGCGAACCAGCCCCACGCCGCCAGCACGCCGGTCACCACGATCCAAAACAGGCAGCCGACGCCGAAGATCACACCCCACCGCAGCGCCCGGCGGCGTCGGCGCAGCAACCGCGCCCGCGGATCGGCGGCGGCGCTGATCTTCTGGGCGACGAAGTCGGAAAGGTCGGCGGCGGTGTCCAATCCGCGCTGCACCACCGCCCGCCATGGCGAGCGCTGAGTCGCTTTCACCGCCATCGCGAACCGTCCGCGGCGTTACTGACCAAAGGGCTTCTCGGCGACCTGACCGCCGGCGCTCTCGGCCGGCGCGGGAGTGGCCCCGGCGGCGGGCGTCCCACCCGCCGGCAGGGCGTCGCCGCGCATCGACGCGCGGATCTGCTCGAGCCGGGAGTGGCCCGCCATCTGGATGCCGGCCTGCTCGACCTCGAGCATCCGGCCCTGCACGGAGCCCTGGGCGAGTTCGGCCGACCCGATCGCGTTGGCGTAGCGGCGTTCGATCTTCTCGCGGACCTCGTCGAGGTTCGGGGTGGTGCCCGGGGCGGCGATCTCGCTCATCGACCGCAGCGACGCGCTGACCTGTTCCTGCATCTTCGCCTGCTCGAGCTGGCTGAGCAGCTTGGTGCGCTCGGCGATCTTCTGCTGCAGCACCATCGAGTTCTGTTCGACGGCCTTCTTGGCCTGGGCCGCGGCGGACAGCGCCTGGTCGTGCAGCGTCTTGAGGTCTTCGACGCTCTGCTCGGCGGTCACCAGCTGCGCCGCGAACGCCTCGGCGGCGTTGTTGTACTCGGCGGCCTTGGCGGCGTCGCCCGCGCCGGTGGCCTGGTCGGCGAGCGTCAGCGCCTGGCGCACGTTGACCTGGAGCTTTTCGATGTCCGCCAGCTGGCGGTTGAGCCGCATCTCGAGTTGGCGCTGGTTGCCGATCACCTGCGCCGCCTGCTGGGTCAGCGCCTGGTGCTGGCGCTGCGCCTCCTCGATGGCCTGCTGGATCTGCACTTTGGGGTCGGCGTGCTCGTCAATTTTGGCGTTGAACAGCGCCATGAGGTATTTCCACGCCTTGACGAACGGATTGGCCATCAGTCAGCTCCACCTTCGCTTCTCGTATGCCGGGCAGGCGCCCTGCCGCTCAATTTAATGGGTCGGCGACGATCGCCCCACCCCTGACGCCGATCGGGTCGTCGACGCGCTCAGGCCACGGCCAGCGAGGCCACCGGCGGAATGACGACCTTGGTGCTGGCGTCGATGGTGCTGCTCGCCCCGGCGGTCGCGGCGCTGTGGGCCGCGTGTTCCGCACTGGCCATCCGCTCCCCGGCGCCGGTGAGGACCGCCGACAGCGGCACCTGCAGCGCGTCGCAGATCGCGTTGAGCAGCTCGCTGGACGGCTCCTTGCGGCCGCGCTCCACCTCCGAGAGATATCCGAGGCTCACCCGTGCCGAATCCGAGACCTCCCGCAGCGTCCGGCCCTGTGACGTCCTGGCCCGACGCAACACGTCGCCGATGACCTCGCGCATCAATGGCGGCATCCCGCCCTCCTTCGTCCAGTCAGCCCTGCTCAGCACGAAAACAGACCCCATTCAGCAGGCACTCATAAAGGTCAACGCCGCCAACGGCGCCCTGGTTCCCGTTCAGCCGGTCGTCTGGCGAACTCGCCGGACGGTCCTGATCGTCCCGGCGACGTAGTCGATGCCGGTGACCACCGTGAGCACGATCGCGATGCCCATCACGACCGCGGCCACCACCCGGAACGGTCCGGTCAGCGGGAGCACGAACAGGCCGATCGCCAGCGCCTGAACCACCGTCTTGAGCTTGCCGCCCCAGCTCGCCGGGATGACGCCGCGGCGGATCACGGCCAGCCGCAGCAGCGTGACCACGACTTCGCGGGCCATGATCACCACGGTGACCCACCACGCCAGGTCGCCCAGCATCGACAGGCCGATCAGCGCCGACCCGATCAGCGCCTTGTCCGCGATCGGATCGACGAACGCACCGAATTCGGTCGCCATTCCGTAGTTGCGGGCCAACAAACCGTCGAACCGGTCGGTCAGGCAGGCAACGGCGAAAATCACGAAAGCGACTATGCGCCCGACGATTTGGTGACCGTCGCCGGTGAACAACGCGAACAGGAAGATGGGGACCAGCACCAGCCGCAGCAGTGTGAGGACGTTGGCCAGGTTGGCGATGCGGGCGCGGCCAGCCATTCCGGACGTTTCAGGCTGTGCCGACACGGCATCAGAATAACCGTTGACCAGCGCTCCCTTCGCCGTTGCCGATACTGTTACCCGTGACCGAAAGCTCACGCGACCGCTTGCCCGTGGTCCGGCGCGCGCGAACGTCGGACGTTCCCGCGATCAAACACCTCGTCGACACCTATGCCGGGCGCATCCTGCTGGAAAAGAACCTGGTGACGCTGTACGAGGCCGTCCAGGAGTTCTGGGTGGCCGAGGACGCCGACGGCAAGGTGGTCGGCTGCGGGGCGCTGCACGTGCTGTGGTCGGACCTCGGCGAGATTCGCACCGTCGCTGTCGACCCGTCGGTGACCGGGCAGGGCATCGGCCACGCGATCGTCAACCGGCTGCTGGAGGTCGCGCGCGAGCTGCAGCTGGAGCGGCTGTTCGTGCTGACCTTCGAGACCGAGTTCTTCGGCCGGCACGGCTTCACCGAGATCGAGGGCACGCCGGTCACCGCCGAGGTGTACGAGGAGATGTGCCGCTCCTACGACATCGGTGTCGCCGAGTTCCTGGACCTGAGCTACGTCAAACCCAACATCCTGGGCAACTCCCGGATGCTGCTGGTGCTCTAGTCGCCGGCCTCGTCGCCGGAGCCGCCGTCCAGGCCCCGGATCGCGGCCAGCGTCGCGGCCAGCTCGTCGGGCTTGACGAGCACGTCGCGCGCCTTGGAGCCCTCGCTGGGCCCGACGATGCCGCGAGTCTCCATCAGGTCCATCAGCCGGCCGGCCTTGGCGAAGCCGACCCGCAGCTTGCGCTGCAGCATCGAGGTCGAGCCGAACTGGCTGGACACCACCAGCTCGACGGCCTGCAGGAACAGGTCCATGTCATCGCCGATGTCGGGGTCGACGTCGGTGCGCTCGCTGGTCGTCTTGGCGGTGGTGACGCCCTCGGTGTATTCGGGTTCGGCCTGATCCTTGCACGCGTTGACGACGGCGTGGATCTCGTCGTCGGTGATGAAGGCGCCCTGCAGCCGGACCGTCTTGCTGGCGCCCATCGGCAGGAACAGGGCGTCGCCCATGCCGATCAGCTTCTCCGCGCCGGCCTGGTCCAGGATCACCCGGCTGTCCGTGAGCGACGACGTCGCGAACGCCAGCCGGGACGGCACGTTGGTCTTGATCAGGCCGGTGACGACGTCGACGGACGGGCGCTGGGTGGCCAGCACCAGGTGGATGCCCGCGGCGCGGGCCTTCTGGGTGATCCGCACGATGGCGTCCTCGACGTCGCGCGGCGCGGTCATCATCAGGTCGGCCAGCTCGTCGACGATCGCCACCACGTACGGGTAGGGCCGGTATTCGCGCTGGCTGCCCAGCGGCGCGGTGATCGCGCCGGAGCGCACCTTGGCGTTGAAGTCGTCGATGTGGCGCACCCGGGAGGCCTGCATGTCCTGGTAGCGCTGCTCCATCTCCTCGACCAGCCAGGCCAGCGCGGCCGCCGCCTTCTTCGGCTGGGTGATGATCGGGGTGATCAGGTGCGGAATGCCTTCGTACGGCGTGAGTTCCACCATCTTCGGGTCGATCAGGATCATCCTGACCTCCTCCGGGGTGGCCCGCGTCAGCAGCGACACCAGCATCGAGTTCACGAAGCTGGACTTGCCGGATCCGGTGGAGCCGGCGACCAGCAGGTGCGGCATCTTCGCCAGGTTCGCCGAGATGAAGTCGCCCTCGATGTCCTTGCCCAGCCCGATCACCAGCGGGTGGTGGTCGCGCCGGGTCGACGGCGCGGTGAGCACGTCGGCCAGCCGCACCATCTCCCGGTCGGTGTTGGGCACCTCGATGCCGACGGCGGACTTGCCGGGGATCGGGGCCAGCATTCGGACGCTCTCGGTGGCCACCGCGTAGGCGATGTTCTTCTGCAGCGCGGTGATCTTCTCCACCTTCACGCCGGGGCCCAGCTCGACCTCGTAGCGGGTGACGGTGGGTCCGCGGGTGCAGCCGGTGACGGCGGCGTCGACCTTGAACTGGTTGAGCACCTCGCTGATGGCGTCGGCCATGACATTGTTGGCGGCGCTGCGCTTCTTGGGCGGATCGCCGGCGATCAGCAGGCTCAGCGCCGGCAGCGTGTAGGGCCCCTCGACCACCCGATCAACGACCAGCGGCTCCGGCTTCTTGGTGCGACGGCGGCTTCGCCCGGGTTCGGGGATGGTGGGCGTGTCGTCCGCGATCGGTTCGTCGAGGCTGGCCGGCGCGGCGGCGGCCGACGGCCACGCCTGCGGTTCCGGTTCCGGGGACTCGTCGTAATAGCCGTCGGAGAAGTCGTCGCGGGGCTGATCGTCGTCGTCGAACTCGTCCGCGTAGTCGTAGGCGACGTCGTCGTCGCCGAGCAACCGGCCACCGAACATGGAACGCACCACGTCGGGCACCTCGCGGATAGTGGTCCCGGTGAGCAGCAGCAGCCCGAACATGAAGCCGATGAACAACAGCGGCGCGGCGATCCACGGCGTCAACCCGTCCGACAGCGGACCGCCGATGGCGAAACCGATGAATCCCGCTGCGCGGCGGCGCAATTCGGGGTCCTCCGGCGAGCCGGACCACAGGTGCCGCAGGCCGAGCGCCGACAGGGCGATCAGGCTGCCGCCCAGGATGAGCCGCGGGCGCGCCTCGGGATTGGGCTCGGTCCGCATCAGCGTGACCGCCACCGCGGCGGCGACCACCGGCAGCGCCAGGACGCCCGAGCCGATGAACGTCCGCAGCAGCGTGTCGACCCACGCGCCGACCGGACGGGCGGCGTCGAACCACGAGCTCGCGGCGACCACGACGGCGACGCCGAGCAGCACCAGCGCGATCCCGTCGCGGCGGTGCCCGGGATCGATGTCGCGGGCGCGCCCGATGGAGCGCGCGGCGCCGCCGGTGCCGCGGGCGGCCATCAGCCAGGTGGCGCGCATGGCGCGCCCGCAGGTCAGCCCCGTGGCGACCAGCAGGGAGGAGTTGCGGCGCTTGGCGGGCCTGCCCGCCTTCTTGCGGGGCGCCGCCGGGCGCGCGGTTCGGGACCTCCCCCGCGACGGTGCCTTTGACCTGCTCGTTCGGGCTCCGGAGCGGGCGGCGGTCTTACTGGGCATGACGCTCAGAGTAGTCGCAAAAGCCTCATCTACACCACCCGCCACACTGGTAACCATCGCCGGGCGGGCGATGCCGCCGATCGGGCCTGGGTAGGGTGGCTAGCGGTGATCTACGTCATGCCGTCACCCACCCCTCTCACCCCCAGGAGGCCCTGAGCATGCCCGTCGTCGTCGTCGCCACCATGACCGTCAAACCCGAATCGGTCGACACCGTCCGCGACATCCTGACCACTGCGGTATCGGAAGTGCACGAGGAGCCCGGCTGCCAGCTGTATTCGCTGCACCAGACCGGCGAGACCTTCGTCTTCGTCGAGCAGTGGGCCGACGAGGAAGCACTCAAGGTGCACAGCACCGCCCCGGCGATCACCAAGCTGTTCACGGCGGCCGGCGAGCACCTGGCCGGCGCGCCGGACATCAAGATGCTGCAGCCGATTCCGGCCGGCGACCCGGACAAGGGACAGCTGCGCGCGTGAGTGGTAACGCCCCGCTGCAAGGAAAAGTCGCGCTGATCACCGGGGCCGCCCGCGGCCAGGGCCGCGCGCACGCGGTGCGGCTGGCCACCGACGGCGCGAACATCATCGCGGTCGACCTGTGCGAGCAGATCGCCAGCGTCCCCTATCCCCTGGCCACCCCGGAGGACCTGGCGGCCACCGTGAAGCTCGTCGAGGACACCGGCGCCCGCATCGTCGCCAAGCAGGCCGACGTCCGCGACCGCGAATCGCTTGCCGCCGCGGTGCGGGCCGGCCTCGACGAATTCGGCCGGCTGGACATCGTGGTCGCCAACGCCGGCATCGCCCCGATGGCATCCGGTGACGACGGCTGGCGCGACGTCATCGACGTCAACCTCACCGGCGTCTACAACACGATCAAGGTCGCGATTTCACCCATGGTCAAGCAGGGCAGCGGCGGGTCGATCGTGCTGATCAGTTCGGCCGCCGGGCTGGCCGGGGTGGGCAGTCCCGACGCCGGCTCCGTCGGCTACGCGGCCGCCAAGCATGGCGTGGTGGGGCTGATGCGGGTATACGCGAATCTGCTTGCGGGCCAAAACATCCGGGTCAACTCGATCCATCCGACGGGCGTCGAAACCCCGATGATCAACAACGAGTTCACTCGGGAGTGGCTCGCCAAGATGGCGTCCCAGACCGACCAGCCGCGCAGCCTGGGCAACGCGCTACCGGTGGAAGTGTTGCAGGCCGAGGACATCGCCAACGCGGTGGCGTGGCTGGTCTCCGACCAGGCCCGCTACATCACCGGCGTCACCCTGCCCGTCGATGCGGGCTTCTTGAACAAGTAGTCGCTCATGGCGCGAAATCCCGCGGCGCAGACGGCGTTCGGCCCTATGGTGTTGGCCGCCGTCGAACACAACGAGCCGGCCGGGCGCCGGCTGGTGGACGACGACCTCGCGGAACTCTTCCTGCCGCGCCCGCTGCGATTGCTCGCCGGCGCGACGCGCTGTGGCCCGGCCCGCCGCCTGATGATCCGCGGCTCGGAGTTCACCGGGCCCGGGCTGTGGGCGAATCTGGCCTGCCGCAAGCGCTTCATCGATGACGAGATCGCGGCGGCGCTGGGCGACGTCGACGCCGTCGTCATCCTCGGGGCGGGCCTGGACACGCTGGCCTATCGGCTGACCCGCCGGGCCCGCATCCCGGTCTTCGAGGTGGACCTGCCGGTCAACATCGCGCGCAAGGCCAAGACGGTGCGCCGGGTGCTCGGTGAGCCGCCGCTGTCGGTTCGGTTGGTGGCGCTGGACTTCGAGCGCGACGACCTGCTCACCTCGTTGGCCGAGCACGGCTACCGCCCCGACTACCGGGCGTTCTTCGTGTGGGAAGGTGTCACCCAGTACCTGACCGAGGACGGCGTCCGGCGCACCCTGGAGGGACTGCGCGCGGCCGCGCCCGGCAGCCGGATCGTATTCACCTACGTCCGACGGGATTTCATCGACGGCAGCCATCGGTACGGCACCCGCACGCTGTACCGCAACGTCCGCGAGCGTCACCAACTGTGGCACTTCGGCCTGGATCCCGACGAGGTCGCCGGGTTCATCGGCGAATACGGCTGGCGGCTGGTGGAGCAGGCCGGCCCCGACGAGCTGGTGCAGCGTTACGTGCGGCCCGCCGGCCGCAAACTCGGTGCCTCGCAACTGGAATGGTCAGCGTACGCGGAGAAGCGCTAGCTAGACCTCGATGACGGTCGGCACGATCATCGGCTGCCGGCGGTAGGTTTCGCCGACCCACTTGCCGACCGTGCGGCGCACGCCCTGGGCGATGCGGACGGGATCGGTCACGTTGTCGGCGGCGAGCTGCTCCAGCTCCGCCTCGACCTTGCGCACGGCCGGCTCGAGCGCCTTGGGGTCTTCGGAGAAGCCGCGCGAAATCAGTTGCGGCGCGGCGGCCGGACGCCCGGTGCCGCGCTGCACCACCACGATCGCCGCCACGAAGCCCGACGACAGGATGAGCCGCTCGCCCAGGGTGATGTCGCCGACGTCGCCGGTGATCAGCCCATCGACGAACATCTTGCCCACCGGCACGGCCCCTGCGATCGTGGCCTTGCCGGCCATCAGGTCGACGCTGACGCCGTTCTCCGCCAACAGGATTGAGTCCTGCGGAACCCCGGCGCGCGCCGCGAGCTTGGCGTTGGCGCGCAGCATCCGCCAAGTGCCGTGTACCGGCATCACGTTGCGCGGCCGCACCCCGTTGTAGAGGAAGAGCAGCTCGCCGGCGTACGCGTGACCGGAAACGTGAACGCGCACTTGCTGGTTGGTGACGACGCGGGCGCCGATCTTGGCCAGCTCGTCGATGACCCCGTACACCGCCTCCTCGTTGCCGGGGATCAGCGACGACGACAGGATCACCAGGTCCTCGGACGTCAGCGTGATGCTGCGGTGCTCGCCGCGCGACATCCGCGACAGCGCCGACATCGGTTCGCCCTGGGTGCCGGTGGTGATCAGCACAACCCGCTCGGGCGCCATCATCTCGGCGGCGGAGATGTCGATCAGGTCGGAGTCGTCCACGCGCAGGAAGCCCAGCTCCCGGGCGATGCCCATGTTGCGCACCATGGAGCGCCCGACGAACGACACCCGCCGGCCCAAAGCCACTGCGGCGTCGATGATCTGCTGCACCCGGTCCACGTTGGAGGCGAAGCACGCCACGATCACGCGGCCGTCGGCGCCCCGGATCAGTCGGTGCAGCGTCGGGCCGACCTCGCTTTCCGACGGGCCGACGCCCGGGATCTCCGAATTCGTCGAGTCGCACAGGAACAGGTCCACACCCGCGTCGCCCAGCCGGGACATGCCGGGCAGGTCGGTGGGTCGGCCGTCGAGCGGCAGCTGGTCGAGCTTGATGTCGCCGGTGTGCAGCACCGTCCCGGCGCCCGTGTGCACGGCGATTGCCAGCGCGTCCGGAATGGAGTGGTTGACGGCGAAGTACTGACACTGGAAGACGCCGTGCGTGCTGCGCTGCCCCTCGGAGACCTCGACGAAGACCGGCTTGATGCGGTGCTCGCGACATTTGGCGGCGACCAGCGCCAGGGTGAACTTCGAGCCGACGACCGGGATGTCGGGGCGCAGCTTGAGCAGGAACGGGATCGCCCCGATATGGTCCTCGTGCGCGTGGGTGAGCACCAGCGCCTCGATGTCCTCGAGGCGGTCCTCGATGTGGCGCAGGTCCGGCAGGATCAGGTCGACGCCGGGCTCGTCGTGAGTGGGGAACATCACCCCGCAGTCGATGATCAGCAGCCGGCCCAGGTGCTCGAAAACCGTCATGTTGCGGCCGATTTCGCTGATGCCGCCCAGCGCGGTGACCCGCAACCCGCCCGGAGCCAGGGGGCCCGGTGGGGCGAGTTCCTCGTTCACGCTTGACTCACCTGAGAACCGACGCCGCGCGCATGTCGGCGGCCAGCGCCTCGATCTGCTCCGGCGTCGCCGGCATCTGCGGCAACCGGGGGTCGCCGACATCGATGCCCTGCAGGCGCAGACCCGCCTTCGACATGGTCACTCCGCCGAGCCTGCCCATGGCGTTGCAGAGCGGGGCGACCGCGACGTTGATCTTGCGGGCGGTGGCCATGTCGCCGGAGCCGAAGGCGGACAACAACTCCCGCAGCTGGCCCGCCGCGACGTGCGAGATCACGCTGATGAAGCCGGTGGCGCCCATGGCCAGCCACGGCAGGTTCAGCGCGTCGTCGCCGGAGTAGTAGGCCAGCCCGGTTTCGGCGATGATCTGGCCGCCGCTGTGCAGGTCGCCCTTGGCGTCCTTGATCCCGACGATGTTCGGGTGGGCGGCCAGCGCGTGGATGGTCTCGGTCTGGATCGGTATGACCGAGCGGGGTGGGATGTCGTAGAGCAGCACCGGAAGCTCGGTCGCGTCGGCGACGGCGGTGAAATGCGCGATCAGCCCGCTCTGCGGCGGCTTCGAGTAGTACGGCGTGACGACCAGCAGCCCGTGCGCTCCCTCGGCCGCGCAGGCCTTCGCCAGCCGGACGCTGTGAGCCGTGTCATAGGTGCCGGCGCCGGCGATGACGCGGGCCCGGTCACCGACCGCCTCAAGCACGGCGCGCAGCAGCTCGAGTTTCTCGTCGTCGGTGGTGGTCGGCGACTCGCCGGTGGTCCCGGAGACCACCAGGCCGTCGCACCCCCCGTCCACCAGGTGGTTTGCCAGGTGCGCCGCGGCCTTGGTGTCCAGCGCGCCGTCAGCGGCGAACGGCGACACCATCGCCGTCAGCAGGGTTCCCAACCGGGCGGGGGCGTCGAATCCGACGGTGCTCACGGTCTTCAGGTTACCTGGCGGTACCAAACGCAATTAGCCGCCGCGCGGCTCAGGCTTCGGTGGCTAACGGGCTGGTGGCGACCTCGGTGCCGTCGGCCAGGGTGGAGACCTCGAAGTCGGCGAACACCGCGGGCGCCACGCCGACGAGCTGGCGCAGGCACTCGATGGCCAGGCGCCGGATTTCCACGTCGGCGTGCTCGCTGGCGCGCATGGCGATGAAGTGCCGCCACGCGCGGTAGTTCCCGGTGACGACGATGCGGGTCTCGGTCGCGTTGGGCAGCACGGCGCGGGCGGCCTGGCGCGCCTGTTTGCGCCTCAGCACCGCGCTCGGCTGGTCGGCGAACTTGGCTTCCAGCTTCGCCAACAGCTCGGCGTAGGTGGCGCGGCTGGCGTCGGCGGCCTTGACGAGGATCTCCTGCAGTTCGGGGTCGTGGTCCATCCCCGGCGGGACGACGACGCGCGAGTCCCCCTCGGGCACATAGCGTTGCGACAGCTGCGAGTAGGAGAAGTGCCGGTGCCGGATCAGCTCGTGGGTGCAGGATCGCGAGATGCCGGTGATGTAGAACGAGACGCTGGCATGCTCGAGCACCGAAAAGTGTCCGACGTCGATGATGTGCCCGATGTAGCCGGCGTTGGTCGCCGTCTTCGGGTTCGGCTTTGACCAGCTCTGATAGCAGGCCCGCCCGGCGAACTCGACGAGCGCGGGGCCGCCCTCGGCGTCGGTCGTCCAGGGCACGTCCGGCGGCGCCAGGAACTCCGTCTTGGCGATCAGTTGCACGCGCAGCGGCGCGGTCTCGGCCACGGCGCCCACCTTATCGTTGGGCGCGCCGAGTCTGCGCTCAGCGCGTGGTTCGGGCCCGATCGGGCGCTCTGAGCGCAGTTTCGGCGCTAGACCGGGCCCACCGCGAGCTCGCCCGATATCAGCAACGGCAGCAGCGTGTCGCGGAAGGTGGACAACCGCGCGGATTCCGCGCGGCGCGCGTGACACAGCGCGCCCAGTCCGGTGAGCGTCCGCGCCGCCGCGGGCGCCAGGCGCCGGACGTCGCGGACCGGAACCTCCAGCAGGTCGCGCGATTGGACGCGCTGGTGGCTCCCCGACGTCCCGGCGGCCCGCCGCTGCAACGTCGCGACGACGTCGGGCTGCCGCAAAGCCGCCCACAGCGCCGACGTGTCGACGCCGACGGGACGCAACACGACGAACTCCGTGCTGGCCAAAGCCATTTGCGGGGGCAGGCCCGCCACATTCCAGACGCGCGGAATCCTGGGATTGAGCTTCGCGAACAGCACGCACGGCTCGGACAGGACGAACTTGGCGCTCTTCACGCTTTCCCCGGCGACCAGCCGGGGTTTCGCGCCGTCGTCGAACGCGGGGAGGCTGAAGTGGGCCACCACGTCGTCGAACCCGGGCGGACCGAGGAGTTCCGTCGACCGGCGGGCGAGGGCGGACAGCGGCACGCGTTCGGACACCGACTCGGCGGTGGCGACCATCAGGCTCTCCGCGGCGTCGATCACGCGTTGATTGGCGGCGATCTTGTCGTCAACGGCACCGAGCACCTCGGCGATGCGGCGGCGCTGCGGGGCCGCGACGGTCGAGACGCAAACCTCACGCAGGATCGTCTGGTTGAGCAGCGGCTGTCCCGATCCGCCCCGGTGTCCGTTGAGCCCGCAGGTGTGCAGCGCGTAATACCAGTACCGCGTCTCCGCTGGGTCCTTGGCCCGGCACACCAGCGCATTGTCGGTGACCCAGACGTCCGAATCGCAGTACCGCAGGCTGCCGCAATACGATCCGACGCGCCCGAGCACGATCAGGGGGCCGGTCGCATTGCATTGCGCCGCATAGCCGATCGGACCGTTGGAGCCGTAAACGCGAAAGCGGCCGTCCGGGGTTCGCGCCGGAGAACTGGTCCCGTTGCTGAAGTCGACGTGGTCCCCCAGCTTGGCCTTCATCGCAGCCGCTCCACCTGCTCGCGCACCACCCGCTCCAGCCGCGCGGATTCGTCGAGCGCCGCCAACAGGTCGCCCGTCAACCGGGCGATCTTGGCGTCGAGCGGCTCCCCGTCGTCGTCGGACGCGGGCGCGCCCACATAGCGCCCTGGCGTGAGCGCATAGCCCGCGGCCCGGATATCGTCCAGCGACGCGGATTTGCAGAAACCCGGAACATCTTGGTAGACAAGGCCTTTGGAAGCAGCGGACTCAGATGCGCACCAAGCGTGGTAGGTGTCGCCGATGCGAACGATCTCCTCGTCGGTCAGCGCGCGCTCCGTGCGGTCCACCAGGTAGCCGAGCGCGCGGGCGTCGATGAACAGCACCTGGCCCGCTCGGTCACCCTTGTCGAGCGCGAAGAACCACAGGCACACCGGAATTCCGGTGCTGCGGAACAGCTGCCCGGGCAGCGCCACCATGCACGACACCAGGTCCGCCTCGACGATCCGCGCCCGAATGTCGCCCTCCCCGAGCGTGTTCGACGACATCGACCCGTTGGCCATCACCACGCCGGCCTTTCCGCCGGGGCCCAGCTTGGACAGGATGTGCTGAATCCAGGCGTAGTTCGCATTGGCGGCGGGCGGAACGCCGAAGCGCCAGCGCGCATCCCCTTCGTCGCGGGCCCAATCCTTGATGTTGAACGGCGGATTGGCCATCACGTAGTCCATCTGCACGCCGGCGTGCTGGTCGCGAACGAACGTGTCGCCGCGGACGAGGCCCGCGTCGTCGATGCCGTGGACGGCGAGGTTCATCTTGGCCATCCGCCAGGTCTGCTCGATGCTCTCCTGGCCGTAGATGGTGACCTTCGCGGCGTCGCCGTCGCGCTCGGCGATGAATTGCTCGGTGCGCACGAACATTCCGCCCGAACCGCAGCACGGGTCGTACACGCGGCCGCTGGACGGTTCGAGCACCTCGACCATGACCCGCACGACGCTTGGCGGGGTGAAGAATTCGCCCCCGCGCTTGCCCTCGGAGCGCGCGAAGTTGCCCAGGAAGTACTCGTATATCTCGCCCAGCATGTCCCGGCCGCGTCGCGCACCGTCGAGCAGACCCACCAGCTCACCGAGCCGGCGCGGGTCGAGGTTCTCGTAGCGCGGCGGCATCGCGGCGGCCTCCATCGCGTCGTCGATGCGACGGCCGAGGTCCGGTGATGTCGCGTTGTCCACCAGGGCTCGCCACTGCGAACCGGCGACGTGCTGCAGGAACACCAGGCCCAGGATCACGTCCTTGTATTCACCGGCCGGGACCGACCCGCGCAGTTTTTCCGCGGCCTTCCAAAGCGTGTCCTTGAGCGCTTTCATCAGCCGGCCCGCTTGGCCGCCGCGCGCAATTCGCCCGCCAGGTCGCCGCGGCCGGCGACGCTGAACCCGCCCAGCCCCAGCCACGACGCCATCGAATTCAGTTCGCCCGCCAGCGCGTCGGCGACGGCGGGCCGAGACACGTCGCGCTCGGCGAACGCGCCCACCACGCGCAGCGAGTCGGTGGCCCGGTCGGCCTTGAGGTCCACCCGCGCGACCAACCGGCCGTCCATCAGCAGCGGCCACACGTAGTAGCCATACCTGCGTTGGGCGGCCGGGGTGTAGATCTCGATGCGGTAGTGGAAGTTGAACAGCCGCTCCACCCGGGGCCGGAAGAAGATCAACGGGTCGAACGGGCACAACAGCGCGGTGCCGCGATCGGAGCGCGGCAACGTACGGCCCGCCCGCAGGTACGCCGGGGCGGACCAGCCGTCGACGTCGACCCGTTCGATCTCACCGGCGGCCAGCAGGTCGGCGATCGCGGGCTTGACCTGCTGGGCCGACAGCCGGAAGTAGTCGCGGATGTCGGCCTCGGTGCCCACGCCCAGCGCGGTGGCGGCGCGCAGCGTGAGCTCGCGGAGGGCCTCGTCGTCGTCGACCTCGCGGGCCAGCACGTTATGCGGCAGCACCCGCTCCACCAGGTCGTAGTGCCGGGCGAAGCCCACCCGGGTGGCCGTGGTGAGTGCGCCGGCGGCGAACAGCGCCTCGGCGACCCACTTGGTGTCGCTGCGGGTCCACCAGGTCCCCTTTTTCCGCCGCGGCTCGGCGGCCAGGTGCGCCTCGATCTGCCCGGCGGTGCTGGGCCCCAGCTCGGCGACGGCGGCGAGAATGTCCTCGGCGAGTTGGGGGTTGGCCTTGACGATGTGGGTACCCCAGCGGCCGTGCCGGTACTGGCGCATCCGCCACCGCAGCAGCGGCCAGTCGTCGACGGCCATCAGCGCGGCCTCGTGGGCCCAGTACTCGACCAGCAGCCGCGGCGAGCGCGCCGAATGCGACCAGGCGGCGCGGTCCAGCACGTCGCGGTCGTAGGGCCCCAGCCGGCTGAACACCGGGGCGTAGTGGGCGCGCACCGCCACCGATACCGAATCCAGCTGCAGCACTTGGATTCTCGAGATCAGGCTCTTCAGATGCGCGCGGGTGACCGGGCCCTTGGGCCGCGGCTCGCTAAACCCTTGTGCCGCAACGGCTAAGCGCCGAGCCTGGGCGGCGGTCAGCGTGCGTTTCCCGATCGGCACGGCGCCGAGAATACCGCGTTCTGGCCGCCCTACGCGGCAACGCTACCGCGGGATCAGCCCGCGCCGACTTTCTCGCCCAGCGGCACGACGACGCTCGCCTCCGGCAAATCCTTCTGCTCCTGGCGCGCCGCCGCGAGAGCGGCCGGAACGGGCTCCAGGTCGCGGTAGACTCGCTCCAGTTGCTCGAGGATCTTGATTCGCTGCTGGCTGGCCTCGTCCGCGGCCCGCCGGGCCTGCTCGCGATAGTGATCGGCCTCCCGCCGGGCATCGCGCCACGCCTGCTCGATAGCCCGTTCGGTTTCGTCACGCATCTCGGCCAGCTCGGCCTCGAGCTTTTTCTTCTTTTCGTCGTAATCCGCCTCGAGGGCCTCCCGGCGCGCGGTCAGCTGCGCCATCTGCTCCTCGTGCTCGCGTCGGGACTCCTCGGCCTCCGCCTCCGCCGACGCGATCAGCGCGTCCGCCTCGGCCCGCGCCTCGGCCTGCAGCTGGGAAACCTCGTCGACCGTGCGCCGCAGCATGTTGGCCATCCGCAGTTGCATGGCGTGGGGCGACGGTGAGGTGTCGGTGAGGACGGCGACCTCCTTGCGCAGGGCCGCCGCTTCGTCGCCGGCCTGGGTCAGTCGCGCCTCCAGGCTCCTGACGTCGTTGAGCAGCAGCTGCTGCTTGGCGGTCAGCGCCTCGATGGACGCGTCAACCGCCGCCGCATCGTAGCCCCTGAACACACGCGGAAACGTCTTCGCGGGTTCGGTTATCACTGCAAAATCCCCCCTTTACTGGAAATGAGTCATAGACCCGTGAGACCGACCCCCGGGTCCCGAGTATGTCAGGTCGTGCCCGTCACGCGGGCGGCGCCGCCGAGGCGACCCCTACGGACGACGGTACGTGTGAAACCGGTAACGCAACCCCGTGCGGCTGACCTGCCAGTCGCCCGTCACGCCCATCCACGACTCGTCGAGCACCGGGGCCAGCGCGTCGCCGTCGTCGCGCGGCAGGTCGATTTCGACCTCGGTGACCTCGCAGCGGGTGGCCAGCGGCAGCCCGAGCAGGTAGATCTGCTCGCCGCCGATGACCCACGCCTGCGGCTCGCTCAGCGCCGCCTCCAGCGAGTCGAGCACCTCGGCCCCCTCGGCCACGTAATCGTGGTCCCGGGACAACACGACGTTTCGCCGGCCCGGCAGCGGCCGCACCCGCGCCGGCAGCGACTCCCACGTCCGCCGCCCCATCACCACCGTGTGACCCATGGTCACCTCTTTGAAGCGCGCAAGGTCCTCGGGCACCCGCCATGGAATATCGCCGCCGCGCCCGATCACACCGGACGTCGACTGAGCCCAGACCAGACCCACACGCGTCATACCGCGACGGGAGCTTTGATCGCCGGATGCGGATCGTAGTTCTTCACGACGACGTCTTCATACGTGTAGTCGAAGATCGAATCCCTATGCGCCAGAACGAGTTCTGGATACGGCCGCGGCTCGCGCGCGAGCTGGGTCCGCACCTGCTCGACGTGGTTGTCGTAGATGTGGCAGTCGCCGCCGGTCCACACGAACTCGCCGACCGCGAGGCCGGCCTGGGCCGCCATCATGTGGGTGAGCAGCGCATAGCTTGCGATGTTGAACGGAACCCCGAGGAACAGGTCGGCGCTGCGCTGGTAGAGCTGGCAGCTCAGCCGCCCGTCGGCGACGTAGAACTGGAACAGCGCGTGGCACGGCGCCAACGCCATCTGCGGTATCTCGCCGACGTTCCACGCCGAGACGATGATGCGCCGCGAATCCGGATCGGTGCGCAGCAGCTCCAGCGCCGCGCTGATCTGGTCGATGTGCTCACCGGTCGGCGTCGGCCAGGACCGCCACTGCACGCCGTAGATAGGCCCGAGATCGCCTGTCTCGCTTGCCCATTCGTCCCAGATGGTGACGCCGTGCTCGTGCAGCCAGGCGACGTTGGAGTCGCCGCGCAGAAACCACAGCAACTCGTAGACCACCGACTTGAAATGCACCTTCTTGGTGGTCAGCAGCGGAAAGCCGGCCGACAGGTCGTAGCGCAACTGCTGGCCGAACAGGCTGCGGGTCCCGGTGCCGGTGCGGTCGGATTTGGCGGCGCCCCGGTCGAGCACCACGCGAAGCAGGTCCTCGTAGGGGGTGGCGATCGGCACGCGGCCAATCTACCCCGCGGGACGGAGAGTAGAACGGATCCCATGCCGAAGTTCACCGACAGCGTCACCACCCCCGACGGCTCCTGCCCCGTCCGATTTTTCACCCCCGAAGGACCCGGCCCCTGGCCCGGCGTCGTCATGTACTGCGACGCCGGCGGGGTGCGAGACACCTTCGACGAGATGGCCGCCAAGCTGGCCGGATTCGGCTACGCGGTGCTGCTTCCCGACGTGTACTACCGCAGCGGCGACTGGGCCCCGTTCGACATGGCCACCGTGTTCAGCGACGAGCAGGAACGCAGGCGACTTTTCGGAATGATCGGCGGCATCACACCGGACAAAATGGCCAGCGACGCCGGCGCGTTCTTCGACTACCTGGCCGGTCGCCCCGAGGTGTCCGGCGAGCGATTCGGCGTGTGCGGCTACTGCATGGGCGGGCGGACGTCGCTGGTGGTGGCCGGCCGCCAACCGGACCGCGTCGCCGCCGCGGCGTCCTTCCACGGCGGCGGTCTGGTGAGCGACGGCGCGGACAGCCCCCACCTGCTGGCCGACCGGATCACCGCCACGGTGTACGTGGGTGGCGCCGAGAACGATGCATCGTTCACGACCGACCACGCCGAGCAGCTCGACAAGGCGCTGACGGCGGCCGGCGTGGCGCACACCATCGAGTGGTATCCCGCCGCCCACGGCTTCGCGGTCCCGGACAACCCTCCCTACGACCCCGCCGCCGACGAGCGGCACTGGGCGGCAATGAGGGAGGTCTTCGGGTCGGCGCTACCGCGCTAGGCTGGCGGCCTTTTCCCGGCTGATCGTCTCGAGCAGCAGGTTCGCCGCCACCGCCGCCCCGTCGGTGCGGATCGTGCTCGCCACGGCGCCCGCTCGCGCGCGGGCCTCGCGGGTCAACACGGGCTCGAGCGCGGCGAACAGCGACTCGGCGGTGGGCACCACACCTATGTGCGCGGTCCCGATGCCCAGTTCGCCGACCCGGCCCGCCCAGTACAACTGGTCGGCGCCCTGCGGCACCACCACCTGTGGGACGCCCGCGCCGGCGGCCGTCGTCGTGGTGCCCGCGCCGCCGTGGTGCACGACGGCGGCCACCCGCCCAAACAACGACTGCTGATTCACCTCACCGACGGAAAAGCAGTCGTCCCCGTCGTCGATCGGCGCCAGGCCGGCCCACCCCCGGGCGACGACCACCCGGCGGCCCAGCCCGCGGATCGCCTCGACGGCCGCAAGGGCGAGGTCGGCCGGGCCGCGCAGCGGCATGCTGCCGAAGCCCACGTACACCGGTGGCGTCCCGGCGTCCAGGAACTCGACCAGCTCCGCCGGCAGCGGACGCGTGTCCCGCAGCATCCAGGCGCCGGTTTGGACGACGTCGAGGTCCGTCGGCTCCTGCCACGGGCCCAATGTCTGGTCCGACGCCAGCCACGGGCGGTCGGTGAAGGCGTGACCTCGGACGTCGTGCACCGGCGGCAGGCGGACCTCGGCGCGGTGACGGTTGAGCGTCGGGCCGAAAAGCGCATTCACGTTTTGGGCGTCCAGGTCCCATAGCGCCCGGTGGTCGATCGCGCCCGATGGCAGCGGCCAGCTCCAGAACGAGGGCGGACGGTGGTGCGGCGACGGCAGGTTGGTGGGGTGATAGCTCGCGTAAACGTAATGGATGCCGAGCATTTCGGCCGCCGACCGGGCCCCGGCCGCCGCCGGCAGCAGGCCGGTGGCCACCAGCGCATCGCATCCCCGGGCCGCGTCCGCGACGGTGTCGAACTGCGCGGCGATCAACTCATCGAAGTGCCGCCGCAGGTACGCCTCGGACTGCGGACCGGCCGCGCTGGTCATGGCGCGCACCGACTCGCCGAATGCCACCAGCGGCACGCCGAAACCGGCGGCCCGTTCGGCGAACTCGTCGTCCGGCGGCGCGCAGATGCGAACCTCCGCGCCGAGCGCTTGCAGTTGGACGGCGAGGCCCAGCAGCGGCTCGACGCCACCGCGCGAATCGTATGTCGACAGCAACACACGCATTCGCTATCTCCATTCGCAACGGTGATTCGGAAACCGATTGTGCAGCCGCGGCGCGTGCGCCGCGAGCCCACGATATGTCGCCGAAGCTGTTTGCCGGACCAATCGCTAACGATCGCCTTGAGCAAAACCCGCCGGGGGCTCGGGGCACGGACCAGTGCCGCCGAAAGACAAGCAACTTGTCTGTCGCCCGGGTTGCGCGCCGACATGAGTTAGCGACAGCCCGGGCGCGGCACTTGCTGCCGCGGCGTGGCGACGATGCCGCGTTCATGAGAAGAGTTAGCGAAGCCGACCTCCCATGTTTGCTGTGGGAACGTGTCTAGCCGCGTAACGCGCGTCGGCGCCCGCGCTCAGCTAACAAAACAGCCTAGGAAATTACATGCCAATGGTATCGTTCTGGCGCCAGAGTCAATTGTGCACATGCCGAATAGCTAATTCAGCTAACCGCTATGGACTTCTCTCAAGCCTTCCCATAATATTTGCTGTGGGCGCGTTCAACTAAAAGCGCGCCTTTGCCGCATCCGGGAGGCCATGCCGGCGCGACGACGGGAGGACAGTGATCCCGATGATTCCCAAAGCCGCCGACGGTTCGCGCATTGAGCGCCGACGCCCGAGGCCGCCCGGCACCTTGCCGATCGACGAACTGCAGCGGATGCCGGCGTTGGTCGTCTTGGAACGGCTACCGGCCCCGGCCATCGCAGTCGACCGCGCGGGAACCATCCTGTTCGCCAACGGCTCGTTCTGCGACATGGTGGGCTACTCGCCGGATCAGCTCGCGTCGATGAACTTCGAAGACCTCTTCTACCGCATGCCGGCCGACGACGGCTGGATCACGCTGGTCGGCACGGGCGCCAAGCGCACCGTCGAGCTGCGGAACAGGGGCGGGCACTCGGTGTGGGCCAGCATGAGCAGGTCGGCGATGCGACGCCGTGACGACACCGTCGCCCTGGTCACCTTCCACGACCTCACCGAAGAGATGTGGCTGACCGGCGACTGCCGACGTCACGAGGACGGCAGGTTCACCAGCTTCGCCAACAGGGCGCGGTGGCGATAAGCGGTGCCCAGAGCTAACTGATCGCTCTTGGCGCGCTTGAGGTAGAGGTGCGCCGGATACTCCCAGGTCATTCCGATGCCGCCATGCAGCTGTACGCACTCCTCGGCGGCATGCACGGCAACGCCGCTGCAGTAGGCCTGCGCGAGCGCCGCCGCGGTCGCCGCGTCCTCATCGGCCGTGGCGCAGGTGTCGGCGGCGTGCCTGGCCACCGCCGTCGCAGTGCTGACCTCGAACCACAGATCCGCCAGCCGGTGCTTGATCGCCTGGTAGGACCCGATCGCGCGGCCAAACTGTTTGCGCTGCTTGACATACGCCAGCGTGGTATCGAAGCACCACTGGGCCACGCCCAGTTGCTCGGACGCGAGCAGCGCGGCCCCGGTCTGAAGCGCTTCGGCCACCGCGAGGTCCGCCGGCCCCAGCCGTGACGACGCCGCCCCCGAAAAGCGCACGCTCGCAAGCGGTCTCGTCATATCCAGCGAGAGCACGGGTGACACTTGCACGCCTGCGGCGGTGCGCGGCACGGTGTGCAGCTCGAGCCCGCCGGGCGCGGCCGCCGGCACCACCAGCACGTCGGCCTCGACGGCGCCCGCGACGCTGCCGACCTCTCCGCTCAGCCCGTCGGCGCCGGCACTGACGCCCCCAACTGAATCGCCCGACGCCGTGGACAGCGGCACCACCAGCGCCGCGGTGATCTCGCCGCGGGCCAGCGCACCCACCGTCTCGTCGTCGCCGGCCCGCAGCAGCGCGACGGTGGCGAGGACCGCGCTGGACAGGAACGGCACCGGCGCCACCGCGCGCCCGATCTCCTCCATGACGACCGCGGCCTCGCGCGCCGACGCGCCGGCGCCCCCAAGCGACTCGGGGACCAGCAGGCCGGCCACCCCTAGCTCGGCTGCCAGCGTCCGCCATATTCCCGAAAAGTCCTGTGGCGCAGCGTCATACGCTCGGGCCACCGATTCGGGCGGGCAGCGGTCGGCGAACAGGTGACGAACGCTGTCGCGCAACGCCTCCTCGGTATCGGAATACAGGAGATCGCTCACCGCGGCAGGTCCTTCCACGCGACGTCCTTGTCGACCCGGTGTTCGCCCGGCAGGCCGAGGATTCGTTCGGAGATGGTGTTGCGCAAGATCTCCGACGTGCCGCCCTCGATCGAGTTGCCGCGCGCCCGCAAGTAGCGGTATCCGGGCCCGCGACCGACGAGGTCGACCGTCTCCGGTCTGCGCAGGGTCCAGTCGTCGTAGCGCAGGCCCGCCTCACCGTGCAGCTCGATCTCGAACCCCGAGATCGCCTGGGCCAGACGGGCGAAGGCCACCTTCATGCCCGCACCCTCCGGTCCGGGCTGCCCGGTGCTGGCCTGCTGGCGCGAGCGTTCACCCGTCAGTCGAAGGGCCTCCGCGTCGACCCACAGCCGCATCAGCTCGTCGTGCATCGCGGGGTTGCGCAGCGCCGGCTGGTCGCGCCAGGCGCCGGTGACCTTGCCGATGTGCCCGCCCTCCCGCGGCATTCCGGCGCGAGTTCCGATGGCGACGCGCTCGTTGTTCAGCGTGGTGGTCGCGACGCGCCAGCCGCCGCCCTCTGCGCCGAGCCGATTCGCATCCGGCACCCGAACGTCCGTGAGGAACACCTCGTTGAACTCCGCCTCGCCGGTGATCTGGCGCAGCGGCCGGATGTCGACGCCCGGCTGGGTCAGGTCGCACAGGAAGTAGGTCAGGCCGGCGTGTTTGGGCACCGTCGGGTCGGTGCGGGCGACCAGGATGGCCATGTCCGCGTGCTGAGCCTGCGACGTCCACACCTTCTGCCCGTTGACGATCCAGTCGTCACCGTCGCGGACCGCGCGGGTGGACACCCCGGCCAGGTCCGAGCCGGCGCCGGGCTCGCTGAACAGCTGGCAGTAGATCTGTTCGCCAGTGAACAACGGGCGCAGAAACTTTCGCTTCTGCTCGTCCGTCCCGAACGCCGCGATCGTCGGCGCCGCCATGCCCATGCCGATGTAGTTCTTGACGGTGCCGCCCACCGGCGCGCCGGCGGCGGCCAGCCGCGCGTCGACGAACTGCTGCGTGTCCCGCGGAAGGCCGAGCCCGCCGAAACCCGGCGGCAGGTGGACCCAGGCCAGCCCCGCATCGTATTGCGCGCCAAGGAATTCCCGCGCTTCGGTGGTGGCCGGGTCGTGCTCGCCGAGCAGCGCCTGGACCCGCGCGGCCAGGTCCGCTGTGACGTCTATGGCGCTCATTGGGCCTGATATCCCTGGGCGGGGCCGAGCAGCAGGCCGCCGTCAATCACCATCGTCTCGCCGGTGATCCAGCTCGCCGCGTCGGAAACCAGGAACGCGACGGCGCCCGCCACGTCGGCCGGCTCACCGATGCGCCCGAGCGCGATCGTCGCCGCCAGCGGATCCTCGTGGTCCTTCCACAGCGCCTCGGCGAGCCTGGTGCGCACCACTCCCGGCGCGATGGCGTTGACCCGGACGCGAGGGGAAAGTTCCAGCGCCAGTTGCTTGGTGACGTGGATCAACGCGGCCTTGGTGGCGTTGTACATGCCCATCGCCGGCGACTGGTGCAGGCCACCGATCGAGGCAGTGTTGACGATCGAGCCGCCGTGCTCCCCCATCCACGCCTTGACCACCAGCGAGGTCCACAGCAGCGGTGCCCACAGGTTGACGTCGAAGATCTTGGTGAAGCGGGCGTGGTCCTGCTCTATCAGCGGGCCGTATGCCGGATTCGTGCCCGCATTGTTGACCAGGATGTCGACCCTGCCGAAGCGCTCCAGCGTGAGGTCTACGCAGTGGCGGGCGGCGTCCTCGTCGACGGCGTGGGCGCCGACGCCGACGGCCTTCTCGCCGACCTGCGCCGCGGCCTCGTCGGCCGCCTCCTGCTTGCGGGCGGTGAGCACTACGTCGGCGCCGGCGGCGGCCAGTTGCTGGGCGATCGCCAACCCGATTCCGCGCGAGGCGCCCGTGATGATCGCGGTCCGTCCGGTCAAATCCAGTGAGGTCATCGTGTGCCTTCTGTCCGCACCAATAATTATCGTTAGCGATGTTTTGTACCCGTGTGCGCGTGGTATGCGACACGCATGTTAGCCAAACTAAACCTCGTGAAACCACTGGTCGTGGCCGGGGCGGTCGCCGCAGCGATCGCCGCCGCACCGACGGCCGCCGCGGACGCGTTTGGGGCAGGACCGGCGATGACGGGGCCCGCGCCCACGCACATCGTCATCAAGGACGACCCGGGCGGCGGCGGTTGCGACGCCAACGGCAACTGCGGTTCGGGCGGCCAGAACCAGGGGCCCGGCGGCGGGCCCGGCGGGCAGGGTTGCGTGCCGGGCGTCGGCTGCGGCTCGGGCGGCCAGTTCGCCGGACCCGGTGGCGTGCCCGGCGGCACCGGGTGCCTGCCCGGCGTCGGCTGCGGTTCCGGCCACGGATAACCCTTTGACGGTCAGCCTCCCGGCAGCCTGGTGATCCAGGCCCGGGAGTCTGCGGGGTCGATGACGTCGTCGAGCTCGAACGTGGTGGCCGACCGCAGCGCCTTGCCGTGCTGGTAGGCCGCCGCCACCAGCTTGTCGAATAGCTGCTGGCGCTGGATCGGATCCTGTTCGGCCGCAAGTTCTTTGCTGAACCCGAGCCGCACCGCCCCTTCTAGCCCCATGCCGCCGATTTCGCCGGTCGGCCACGCGACGGTGAACTGAGGCGCGCGGAAGGACCCGCCGGCCATCGCCATCGCGCCCAGCCCATAACCCTTGCGCAGGATGATCATTCCCAGCGGTACCGTCAATCGCGCGCCCAGCACGAACATCCGGCCGAAGCGGCGCACGGCGGCTTCCTTTTCCGCGTCCGGCCCGACCATGAACCCGGGGGTGTCGCACAGCGAGATGACCGGCAGCCGGAACGACTCGCACAGCGCGAGAAAGTCACCGGCCTTGTCGGCGGCCTCGGCGTCGATCGCCCCGCCGAGATGATGGGTGCTGTTGGCCATCAGCCCGTATGCCATGCCCTCGACGCGAACCAGCGCGGTGACGATCCCGACGCCGTAGTCGGGGCGCAGTTCCAGCACGGAACCCACGTCGACGATCGACTCGATCGCGCGGTGCACGTCGTAGGCGCGTAATCGATTCTCCGGGACCACATGTCGGGCCGCCCGCGGGTCCGGCGCAGCCCATTCCCGCAAGGGGCCGTCGAAATACGACAGGTACTGCTTGGCCAGCGACACCGCGTGCGCCTCGTCGCGGGCGACCAGGCTCACGACGCCGTTGTGCCGCTGCACGTCGATCGGCCCGATCGCCTCCGGCGGGTACACCCCCAGCCCGCCGCCCTCGATCATGGCCGGACCACCCATTCCGATGTTGGCGTCCGGGGTCGCGATGATCACGTCGCACACCCCGGCCAGGGCCGCGTTGCCGGCGAAGCAGCGGCCGGACACGATCGACACCAGCGGCACCCGGCCGCTCAGTGCGGCCAGCATCCGGAACGTCGGCACGTCGAGGCCCGCGTGGCCACCGACGTCGGTGTCGCCCGGCCGGCCGCCGCCGCCCTCGGCAAACAGCACCACCGGCAGGCGTTTTCGGGTTGCCAGCTCGAAGACACGGTCGGTCTTGGCGTGATTGCGCATGCCCTGCGTGCCGGCGAGCACGGTGTAGTCGTAGGACACGACGACGGCCTCGACACCCCCAATCCGGGCCAGGCCGGCGACCAGGCCGTCGGCCGGGGTGTTGGCGATCAGGTCCTCCTCGGAGCGCCGGCTGCGTTGGGCGGCGATGGCCAGCGCGCCGTATTCGACGAAGCTGCCCGGGTCGACGAGGTCGGCGATGTTCTCGCGGGCGGTGCGCCGGCCGCGCGCGTGCCGCTTGGCGACGACCGCCTCCCGGCCCTCGTCCCGGGTGAGCAGGTGGCGCCTGTGCACCTCGTCGAGGTCGGCGCGCGGCCGATCGAGATCCATTGCGGTCGAGTAGGATTCGTTGTCGGCTTCGGCGCCCGTGCGGATGAACACCAGCAACGGATCGCCGGTTCCGACCACCTGGCCCGGCGTCATCAGGCTGCGGACCGTCCGCAGCGCGTCCGGGGCGGCGAGCACGTGCTGCATCTTCATCGCCTCGAGGACGACGAGCGGGGCGCCGGCCCCGAACGCCTCGCCCTCCGCGGCCACCTCCACGACCGTGCCGGCCAGTTGGGCGCGCAGCACTTCCTCGCCGGGGTAGAGCTCGACCGGCGCGACGCGGACCTCCTGCTGGTGAGCCAGCGCGGCGGCGGCCAGCGCGGGAAGCTTCTCGTCGAGGAAATCCGTTGTCACCCAGCCCGATTGGATCTCGCTGTCGCCCAGCAGCTCTCGCAGGAACCCGATGTTGGTGCGCACGCACTCGACGCCGAATTCACCCAGGGCGGTGTGAGCCTTGCGCACCGCCGCGGGCCACGACGTTCCGCGCACGTGGGTGATGACCTTGGCCAGCAGCGAGTCGTAGCGCGGGCTGGTGACCAGGCCCGGCCGGCCGTAGGTGTCGACACGCACGCCGGGGCCGCTCGGCGGCGAAAACACCGTCAACGTGCCCGCCGCCGGCACCACCGAACCGTCGGCGGCGAAGGTCTCCATGTTCACCCGGGCCTGGATCGCGATGCCGCGCCGGGCGGCCGGCTCGCCGATCACTTCGCTTCCGTCCGAGGCGATCCCGGCGGGGAGCCCGAGTTCGTAGTACGACGCGCCGCGGGCGATGGCCAGCTGTATGGCCACCAGGTCCACCCCGGTGGTTTCCTCGGTGACGGGGTGCTCGACCTGGATGCGCGGGTTGACCTCGAGGAAGACGAACCGGTCCCCGGTCACCAGGAATTCGACGGTGGCCACGCCGTGCAGACCCACCCTGGCGCACAGCCGGACCGCGGCCTGATGCACCGAATGGCGTAGTGCGTCCGAAAGTCCTTGGGCGGGTGCGATTTCGACCAGCTTCTGGTAACGCCGCTGGACGCTGCAGTCGCGGTCACCGAGGGCCAGCGCGCGCGTCTGGTGTCCGGCGGGCGCGCCCACGACCTGCACCTCGATGTGCCGCGCGGCGTCGAGGACGGCCTCGGCGAACAGCGCGGGATCCCCGAAGCCGAGTTGCGCCTCCGCCGCGCACTGTTGGTAAGCGTGCTCGATCTCCTCGGCGCGGCTCACCTTCCGCATTCCCCGGCCCCCGCCGCCGGCGAGGGCCTTGATCATGACGGCGCCACCCTGTTCGGCGAAAAACGCCTTGACGTCCTCGACACCGCTGGGTCCCTGGGTTGCCGGCAGCACCGGCACGCCCGCGGCGGTCGCGGCTTCGCGGGCCGACGATTTGTCGCCGACCAGCTCGAGCACGTCGGGGCCCGGACCGACGAACGTGTATCCGGCGGCCGCGCAGGCGCGCGCGAATTCGGCGTTCTCGGAGAGGAACCCGTAACCCGGGTGGATCAGCTCGGCGCCGGACTGCTTGGCCGCGGCGAGCAGTTCGGGCTGGTTCAGGTAGGCCGCCGGCCCGGCGCCCGGTAGGCCGATCGCTTCGTCGGCCGCGTGCACGTGGGGGCTCTCGGCGTCGTCTTCGGCGTAGACCGCCACCGTTCGGATGCCCAGTTCCGTTGCCGTGCGGATGATTCGGAGGGCGATCTCGCCGCGGTTGGCGATCAGCAGGGCGCTCATCGCAGCGGGTCGCCCCATTTCACCTCGCCGCGCAGCTTGCCCTTGAGCAGTTTGCCGCCGGCGTTGCGGGGCAGCGCTTCGGTCACCACGGTGACGTATTGCGGAATCTTGTAGTCGGCCAGCCGGCCGCGGCAGTGCTCAAGGACGGCCCGCACGTCGATCTCGCCCTCGCCGGCGAACAGGACGGCGCCGACCTTTTCGCCCATCACGTCGTCGGGCACCGCGAGCGCGCAGGCGTCGGCGACATTCGGCGCCGACAACAGCGCCGCCTCGACCTCGACGCTGGAGACGTTCTCGCCACCCCGGTTGATGATGTCCTTGAGCCGATCGACGATGTGCACCCGTCCCGCGTCGTCGACGCGAACCACGTCGCCGGTGTGCAGCCAGCCATCCGCGAAGGTGGCCCGGTTGGCGTCCGGCCGATTCCAGTAGCCCGCCGTGACATTGGCGCCGCGCGTGACCAACTCGCCCACCCCCGGCTCGTCACCACCGAACGGGACCAGGCCGAGGTCCACCGACGGGACGGCGTACCCCACGGAGTCGGCGTGCTCGACGGCGTCGCGATCCGGCAGGACAGTCATCAGCGAGGCGGTCTCGGTCATGCCGTACCCGTTGAACACGGTGGCTTGCGGAAACGCCTCCTTCACCGCCCCCACCAACGAGGGCGCAATGGGCGCGCCCCCATAACCGACCCAGCGGACCGAGGACACGTCGGCGCCGGCAAAGGCCTTGTGCCGCAACATCAGGGCGTAGATCGCCGGCACCGTCACCATCACGGAGATGCGTTCGGCCGCCAGCGTCGCGATCAATTCGTCGAGGTTGAGTGCGGGCATGATCACCGACGCTCCCCCGAGGCGAGCGGCGGCCAAAAGCTGTGAATTGCAGCCGGTTACATGGAACAGCGGCACCGAGATGAGGGTGCGCATTTCCTCGCCGAGGTCCCTCGGCTGCTCGAGGCAGCGGATCGCATTCTCGGTGTTGGTCACGAACGCCTCGTGGGTGGTCGGCACGCCCTTCGGGTGGCCGGTGGTGCCCGAGGTGTAGAACAGGGCGGCAATATCCGTGGGCGCGAGCCCGTGGGTGACGTAGGGGTCGCCGTCGGGCAATGGCGCGTCCGGCGCCAGGTCCATCCGCGCACCCGAGTCGGACAGGACGAACTCGACCTCCGGCTGCGCCGAGCGCGTATTGACCGCGACCGCAACGCCGCCGGCCATCACGGTGCCCCAGAACGCGAGCACCCAGTTGATGCCGGCTGGGTACCGCACGGCGACGCGATCACCCGGGCTCAGGCCGTCCGCCCGAAGGCCGCCGGCCACCCGCGCCGCGCGGTCCCACAGCTGCCGATAGGTCAATCGGCCGGCGCCCAATTCAGCGACGGCCTCACTGTTCGGGCGGTTGTCGACCTGTTCGGCGAGCATGTCCAGCAGGGTGGCGGGCAGGCGCTCGTAGCGCGGGACACCGTCGGCGCCGCGGGATACGCCGGTCGTCGGGAATGGGTTGTGCGTGCGGGGTATTTCGATCACTGGAGGCATGCCCGGTCCTTAGTTATCCTCCTGTCCTATCGTGATAGCGGTGACCATCGAGGATTCCGCCATCATGCCCGAGGCGTTCTTCGCTGTCGATGGCGACTCCTATCTGCCCGGCCCGCTGACGCGAGGACCCTGGGGCACGGCGCTGGGAGGCCAAAACGTCGGCGGCCTGCTGGCGTTCGGCATCGAGCGATCCGGGATCGACCCCGACCTTCAGCCCGCGCGCATCACGGTCGACCTGCTGCGCCCGGTGCTGCCCGAACCGGTGCGGATCGAGACCTCGGTGCAGCGCGAAGGCCGGCGCATCAAACTCATCGACGCCGCGCTGGTGCAGAACGGGCGAACCGTCGCGCGGGCTAGCTCGCTGTTCCTGCGACGGGGCGACCACCCGGAAGGCGAGGTGTGGTCTGGCCAGGTCGAGATGCCGCCGCTTCCGGCCGACTCCGACGGCTTCCCGGCCGACATGCCGTTTCTCATCTGGGGGTACGGCGCGACGCGTGTGGGCAGCCCCGGCATCGCGGCGGGCGAGTGGGAGCAGGCCCACTCCCAAAAGTTCGCCTGGACGCGGCTCTTTCGCCCGATGGTGCAGGGCTACCCGCTCACGCCCTTCACCCGGCTGGCGTTCGTCGGCGACATCACGAGTTCGCTGACCCATTGGGGCACTGGGGGTTTGCGCTACATCAACGCCGACTACACCGTCACCGCGAGCCGCCTGCCGGACGGCGAGTTCCTCGGGTTGGCGGCCCAGAGCCATTACGGCACCGCGGGTGTGGCCACCGGGACCGCCGTTCTGTTCGACCGGCACGGCCCGCTCGGCTCCAGCACGGCGCTGGCGCTGGCGCAGCCCGCCGACGCCTTCATGCCGGCTTCTTTCGATCAACCCATCAACTGAGCGGCGACGGTCGCGCCAAGTTCCCAGCACGATTCCAGGTCAGCCTTGCTGGGCTTTCCCGAAACCACCACCGTCTCAGCCACTTTCGTCCAACCGAGCCCGGTGGTGATGGCCTCGATGCCCCGCTCGGCGCCCTCGGTGCCCTCGTTGCCGTGCAGGTACACGCCGAACGGTCGCCCGCGCGTCGCGTCGAGGCACGGGTAGTAGCAGACGTCGAACGCGTGCTTGAGCGCACCGCTCATGTAACCCAGGTTGGCGGGAGTCCCGAGCAGGTAGCCGTCCGCCCCGAGCATGTCGGCGGGTGCGAGGGTGAGCGCGGGCCGCCGCACGACCTCGACGCCCTCAATCTCGGGATCGGTGGCGCCGGACAGCACCGCCTCGAACATCTCCTGCGTGTGCGGCGACGGCGTGTGGTGCACGATCAGCAGCGTCTTGCTCATCGGCCCGCCTGCAGTTCCAACGCGGTCTTCATGGCCTCTCGCGCGCGCCGACGATCCCCCGCGTAGTCGTAGGCCCGCGCCAGCCGGTACCAGCGCCGCCAGTCGTCGGGTTCGGCCTCGACCTCGGTGCGCACGGTGGCGAACAGCGCGTCGGCCGCGTCCCGCTCGATGCGGCCCGACGGCCGCCGCGGCAGCTCGCTGGTGTCGAGTTCCATTCCGTCAGCGGCGATCAGGCGGGCGAGGCGCTGGTGGGCGAACCCGGCCCGCAGCGTGGCGATCATCGCCCACAGGCCGATGGCGGGCATGATCAGCAGTGCCGCGCCGAGGCCGATGGCGGCCGGCCGGCCCGACCCTATCATCGCGACGGCCAGGCGGCCCAGCAGCACGAAGTACACCAGCATCGCCACGCACAGGAACGCGATGAGCAGCTGGATGTAGCGCGTGCGTCCGGTCATGTGAGGTTCAGCAGGGGCTCGAGGCCCACGGTGAGGCCGGGGCGCTCCTTGATCCGCCGTACGGCCAGCAGCACGCCCGGCACGAACGACGTGCGGTCCAGGCTGTCGTGGCGGATGGTCAGCGTCTCGCCCTCGGTGCCGAACAGGATCTCCTGATGGGCGACGAGCCCGGCCAGCCGTACGGAGTGCACCGGTATTCCATCTACCTCCGCGCCGCGGGCGCCGGGCAGGCTGCTACTGGTGGCATCGGGGTTGGGCGGCAAGCCCTTTCGGGATTCGGCGATCAGTCTCGCGGTGCGCGCGGCGGTGCCCGACGGGGCGTCGGCCTTGTGCGGGTGATGCAGCTCGATCACCTCGGCCGAGTCGAAGAACGGCGCCGCCTGCTTGGCGAAATGCATGGACAGGACGGCCCCGATCGCGAAGTTGGGCGCGATCAGCACACTCGTGTCGGGCTTGTCGCCCAGCCACGACTGCACTTGGTCGAGGCGCTCCTGGGTGAAGCCCGTCGTCCCGACCACGGCGTGAATTCCGTTGCCGATCAGGAACTCTAGATTGCCCATCACCACGTCGGGGTGGGTGAAGTCGATGACCACCTCGGTGTCGCCCTCGGTCAGCAGGCTCAGCGGATCACCGGCGTCCACTTCCGCCGACAGGACCAGATCCTCGGCGGCCTGCACGGCCGCCACCATCGTCGACCCGACTTTGCCCTTCGCCCCCAGCACACCTACCCGCATGGCCTTCACCCTAGACCGGGGCGTTGCCGCTCCTCGAGGATCCTCGTCAGACCGCTGGCGCATTTGCCGAATTTGCTTCAAGATATTGAGCGTTCCAATTTGGGCAAACCTAAAAAAGGAGAGGAACCATGGCGGCACAGAGGCGCTCTGGCCGGTTTATGAGCTTGGCGGCAATAACTGGCCCACTTGTGGCCGCCGGGGTCGTCTGGGCCGGCCCGGCTCAGGCCGACCCGATCTCCTATCTCAACGACCTGCACAACGCTGGGATCCAAGACTTCGCCGGCGGTGACCCGGCGCTGTTGCAAACGGGTCAGCGGCTGTGCCAGCAACTTTCGTACGGAGTTCCGCCCGCGCAGCTGCAGGCCATGGCGCTGCAGAAGTCCGATACCGACCTGGGTCCCAACGGGCTGAACCCGGCGCAGGCGGATCTCCTCGTTTACTGGGCCCAACGCGATCTGTGTCCGAGCGCCTGACATTTCCGTCGGAAACCATCGGAAATGGCTTTATCCACAGTTCGGCATTGATCCACAGGAACGCGTTTTTTCGATAGCCGGTGTCAGCGGCGCTGGATAGCATTCGAACATGGGTTCGATGGCGTTTCCGGCCGAGGTGTCCGCCGCGCTGGACGAGTTGCACGCGGCCACGGCGAAGGTCGCCGGGCTGAATTTCGGCACCCTCAGCCCGATCGTCCGCCTTCGCGCGCTGGAGCAGATGGAAGCGTCGCGCCGCCGCCAGGTTGCGGTGAGCCACGACGTGATCGCCGGCCTGGCCGATGAGGACTCTGCCGACATCGGCGGACCGGTCCACAAGGTGGTGGCCGACTGGCTGCGGATCAGCTACGCCGAGGCGTGCCGTCGGCTGCGTGACGTCAAACAGCTTTCGCCACGCCGGACCCTGACCGGCCAGGAGCTGGCGCCAGAGCTGCCCGCGACCGCCGACGCGTGGCGAGAAGGAATGCTCGACGGGCAGCACGTGCGGGTGATCCAGACGTTCGTCCGTGATCTGCCGCAAGCCATACCGGTCGACACGGTCGAAAAAGCCGAGCGGTTTCTGGCCCGCCAGGCGCTGGCACTGCGCCCCGATCAGTTGCAGAGGGTGGCGAACCAGTGTGCGCTGCGGATCAACCCCGACGGGAAATTCTCCGACGCCGACCGGGCCCGCCAGCGCGGCTTCACCTGGTGCGGGCAGCGCACCGACGGGATGAGCATCGGGAAGCTGGTGGCTTCGCCGGAGTTGCGCGCCAACATCGATGCGTGGCTCGCTCGGTTCGCGGCACCCGGGATGTGCAACCCGGACGACGAAAAACCTTGCGTCGACGGCGAGCCCGCCGAGGAGTTCGCGAGCAGGGACACCCGCAGCCACGCCCAGCGCCAGCACGACGCGCTCAATGCCCTGGCGCGTAGCCGGCTGGGCGACCCCAAACTCGGCGTGCACAACGGGTTGCCGGTGACCGTCATCGTGTCGACCACGCTGCGGGAACTGACCGCCGGCACGGGCCGAGCCGTGACGGGCGGCGGCACGCTGCTGCCCATGCGCGACGTGATCCGGATGGCCAGCCACGCCTACCACTATCTTGCGGTGTTCGACGAACACTCGAATCGGCCGTTGTATCTGGGCCGGTCAAGGCGAATCGCGTCACCGGACCAGCGCATCGTCCTTTACTCGAAGGCCCGCGGCTGCACGCGTCCCGGCTGCGACGTGCCGGGCTACTGGTCCGAGGTCCACCACATCGACGACTGGTCCACCGGCGGCATGACCGATGTGGACAAGCTCACGTTCGCTTGCAAGCCCGATCACAAGCTGATCGAAAAAGGCTGGCGCACAAGAAAACTCCCTGATGGCCGCACCGAGTGGATCCCGCCGCCGCACTTAGACCGCGGCCAACCGCGCACCAACGAATATCACCACCCGGAACGCCTCTTCGACGACGATGACGGCGAGGCGCCTTGACCCGCCCGCCTACGTCTTGAACCGCCCCGCGAACCCGCGCAGCGGCAGGTCGGCGCTGGTGATGAGTCCCGGGCGCGCGGCCACCACCGACTGGATCGCCCGGAGGGCCGGCATGCCCGTGACGGTCATGCCGATGGAGGCGAAGCTGTCCGGATTGGACAGGTCCACACCGGGCTTGGGGAAAATCATGTGCTTGTTGTAGACGCACGGGTCGCCCTTGATCTGAGTGATGTAGCAGCCCTTGATGTTCCAGCTCGGGTCGGTGTGCGGGGTCATCTGCCACTCCAGGTGCGTCTCGACGCGGGGCACCCCGTCCACCATGCCCTGATACTTGATGTAGTTGCCGCCCAGCGAGCCCTTGGGCAGCGTATACCAGCCCAGGTCCACGTCCTTGGTGCAGGCGCCGAGCTCGTAGCTGAACTTCACCTCGTCGAGGGGCAGGTCGAAGCAGTCGGCCATCATCAGCACGCTGTCGGCGAAGACGCGGGTGTACTTCTCCAGCTTCGACGGGATCGATGGATCGTCGACCGGCTGGCCGTAGCCCACCTCGAGCCAGGTGTCCTTGGAGTGGTGGCACGACACGTCGACGGACTCGATGGTGGTGACGTTCTCGATGTCGGCGACGTCGGCCGAGCACACGACGCCGAGGATCTGGTTCAGGCCCGGGTTCATGCCGGTGCCGTAGAACGTCGCGCCGCCCTTTTCGCAGGCTTCGGCCAGCAGCTGGGTCACCGGCTTGCCCGACGGGTGCGGGTGGTTCGTGTCGCGGTGCCAGCCGGTGATCCAGTCGGCCGTGGTGACGATATTGATGCCCGCCTCAAGCACTTTGACGTAGAGGTCCTCGTCGGGGAAGACGCCGTGAAACGTCAGCACGTCCGGCTTGGCCGCGATGATCTCCTCGACGGTGCCGGTGGCCGTCACGCCGTTGGGCGCGATGCCCGCGAGCTCGCCGGCATCGCGCCCGATCTTCTCGGGCGAATAGCAGTGCAGGCCAATGAGTTCCAGATCCGGTTGCGTGGCGATCCGCCTGATCATCTCGGAACCGACGTTTCCGGTGGCCACCTGGAAGACGCGGATCGGTGCATTCATTTTGGCTTAGCCTTCCTGGTAGAACTGCTTGGCCCACTTGCGGATCGCGGTGAAGCCCTCGTACTCGTCGGGGGCCAGCGCGGGCGGGTCGGAGTAGCGCTGGTGCTGCCAGATCTCGATGTCCTGCTCGAACTGCCGGATCACCTCACGGCCGAATTCGGCCGCCCTGAGCTCGGCCCGCGCCGGATCCTTGCCCGGCACGCGCCCGATGTAGACCATGAACCGGACGTCGGAGGTGGATTCGTCGACGGGGGTGACGGCGGAGATGGTGCGGTTGTCGACCATCCCCCAGCTCTTGGTCACCGCGATGCCCAACCCGCCGTTGATCGCCTCGACGCCGCTGTTGACGTCCTCGATCTTCTGGCCGTCGTCGCCCTCGAACGTGATGGTGAAGTCGACGAAGGACACCGCGTCGGCGAAGTCGTGGCGAGTGAACACCGGCACGATCGGCGTGTTGTGCACGAACTTGAAATGCGCGAAGTCCACACCGTTTTCGAGCACGTACTGCGGGTGCAGCTCCAAGGCCTGGCGATACAGCCGCTGCTGGGGGTAGTAGTCGTCGGCGTTGCGGCCGTCGTCGAACGATGCGAACACGTCGGGCGCGTCGAAGAAGGGCTCGCGACGCTCGACGTCGTGCCAGATGTAGACCGACTGGTTGCGCTCCACCACGGGATAGGTGCGAATTCGCCTGCCGCGGTTGGGCCGATCCTGATACGGGATGCAGACGTTGCGCCCCTCGGCGCTCCACTGCCAGCCATGGAACGGACACTGCAGCACGTCGCCGACGACCTTGCCGCCGTAGCCGAGGTGCGCGCCGAGGTGCTCGCAGTAGGCGTTCATCACGGTGAGGGCGCCGGATTCGGCGCGCCAGGCGACCATCTCCTGGTCGAAGTACTTCATCTTGTGCACGTCGCCGACGCCGATCTCGTCGGACCAGGCGACCTGGAACCATCCGGTCGGCTTCATCGACAGCGGCGGCTTGGCCATGCGGGCATCCCTCCTCGCCGAATCAGAGTACCCTCTATGAAAATGTTAGGCTAGCCGGGTGGCCGAAACCAAGGTCGCCGGGCGACGCCCCAACCGGCGCGGCAACGCGACGCGCGAGAGCATGCTCGAGGCCGCGCTGAAGTCACTGGCCTCGGGCGAGCCGGGGTCGGTGTCGGCCAACCGCATCGCCAAGGACATCGGCGCCACCTGGGGCGCGGTGCAATACCAGTTCGGCGACACCGACGGCTTTTGGGCCGCCGTCCTGCACCGCACCGCCGAGCGGCGCGCCGCCACGTTCTCTGTGCTGTCGGAGCCGGAACACTCCGACGCCCCGCTGCGCGAGCGCGTCGGCGCCATCATCGACACGCTCTACCGTGGCCTGGCTTCGGCGGATTCCCGCGCCATCGAAAACCTGCGGGCGGCACTCCCCCGCGACCCCCGCGAGCTCGAACGGCTCTACCCGCGCACGGCGGCCGAGCTGTTCTCCTGGGGCAAGAGCTGGCTCGAGACGTGCCAGAACGCCTTTGCCGGCCTGGACGTCGACCCGGACCGGGTGCGTGAGGTGGCCGCGCTCATCCCCGGGGCGATGCGCGGGCTGGTCTCGGAGCGCCAGCTCGGCTCGTACGCCGACCTGGACATGGCCCGGCGCGGTCTGACCAACGCCCTGGCCGCCTATCTGGAGCGACGGCCCGACCGTTGACCCTTAGCCTTGACGTGTGGAGGCCCTCGACATCCGGATCCGCGAAGCCACGCCCGACGATTTCGCCGACGTCGCGGAGATGCACTATCCGGTTTGGCGGCGGTCCTGGGACGGAATACTCACGCCGCCGCTGCTCGACATCCTGGGTCCGCCGAAGCGCTGGGTGGCCGAGATCTATCCCCACACGCTGAACCGCGACGGCTGGCGGATGTGGGTCGCCGAGTCCGGTGGCCGGACGCTGGGCGTCGCCATCTTCGGGCCGGACCCCGACGAACGGGGCGCCGTCCAGATCGACGCGCTGTACATCGCGGACGAAAGCCAGCGGCACGGCATCGGCCGCCGCCTGCTCGACGAAATCCTGAGCGCGCACCCGTCCGGCGACGTCATCCTGTGGGCCGCGGTGCGAAACGACAAGGCGCGCCGCTTCTACGAGAAGAATAACTTTCGCGTCGACGGCCGCACCCTCGACTGGGAACCGCTGCCCGGCATCAAGGTGGCCCACGTGGGCTACCGGCTTACGCGTCGATGACCAGACGATCGCCGCTGGCCCGCGACACGCAGACCACCATTTCGTCGTCGCCGACGGCCACGCGGCCGCGGTGATCGACCTGCCCGTCAAGCACTTTGACCTTGCACGTCCCGCAGAAGCCCTGCTGGCACGAGTACGGGGTGGTCGGATCCAGATCACGCATGACGTCGAGCGCCGAACGATTCACCGGCACGCTGAGCACTCGCCCCGAGCGCGCCAGCTCCAGCTCGAACGGCACCCCGTCGACCACCGGCGGCGGGCTGAATCGCTCGTAATGCAAGGGCGCGTCGGCGAATTCGTTTCGCGCCACGCGCACCGCCTCCAGCATGGGCGTCGGCCCGCAGACGTACACCGCCGTCGTCGGGCCGGCGCCGACCAGCAGGTCGTCGACACCCGCGAAGCGGCCGTGCTCGTCGTCGGCCCAGACCGTCAGCCGGTCCCCGGCCAGCGAGGAGACCTCGTCCAGGAATGGCATGTACTCGCGGCTTCTTCCGGCATAGATTGCGCGCCAATCGATTCCGCGCTGTGACGCCGCCTTCATCATCGGCAGGATGGGCGTCACCCCGATGCCGCCGATGACGAACAGCACGTCGCGTTCGGCGGTGCCGAGGTAAAAGGCGTTGCGCGGGCCCTCGAACACCAACGTGTCCCCCACCGCGAAGGCGTCGTGCATCTCGATGGAACCGCCTCCGCCGTCGGCGATCCGGCGCACGGCGATGCGGTAGTCGGTGCGGCGCCCGGGCGGTCCGCACAGCGAGTACTGCCGGCGCCTGCCCGAGGGCAACTGCACGTCGATGTGCCCGCCCGGTGTCCACGATGGGAGCAATCCGCCGTCCGGGTCGGCCAGCGTCAGCGCGACGACGTCGGGCGCGACGAGTTCGCGCTTGGTGATCACCGCGCGCAGGGCCCGCGGCACCGGCTTCACCCGCGACGGCTGCCACCGCGAGACCGCGGCGAATCCGCCGAAGCACAGGCGCACGCCCCACAGCATCGTGCCGAGGCGGTCGCGGTCGCGCCGACCGTACAGGTCGACCGGCCTGCTTCCCCAAATGCTCTCGGGCACGGCGGAATCCCTAACTCTGCCGGATGTCGTAGCGGGCGAACAGGCGGAGCGCCGACGGGCTGATGCGGCGCAGCGCGTAGCCGATCCGGGATTCGGCGGCGATCGGCAGCACGGCGGGGCCGGTCTCGACGGCCCGGACGATCGCCTTGGCCACGGCCTCCGGCGTGTAGTTGCGGCGCCGGTACGCCGCGTCGGCCTTCTCCCGGGCGCGCTCCTGTTGTTCGGCGGTCATGCCGGCGTAGACGGTGCTCTTGGCAATGTTGGTGTTGACGAATCCCGGACATACGGCCGTGACGGAGATGCCCTCGTCGGCGAGGTCGGCCCGCAGCGATTCGCTGAACGCCAGCACCGCCGCCTTGGTGGTGCCGTAGGCGACCATGGATTTCGACGGGATGAACGCCGCCGCCGACGCCACGTTGACGATCGTGCCGCCCTCGCCGCGCTCGACCATCTGCGCGGCGAACGCCCTGCTGCCGGAGATGACGCCGCGGACGTTGACGCCCAGGATGTCGTCCCAGTTCGCCGAGCTTGTCTCCAGGAACCGGCCCGCCATTCCGATGCCGGCGTTGTTCACCAGGATGTCGACCACACCGTGCTCGTTAAGCACTTGCGCGGCAAGGTCGTTCATCGCGGACTCGTCGCTGACGTCGACCTGGTACACCGCCGCCTCGGCGCACGCCGCGCGCACGGCGTCCGCGCTGTCGTTGGCGGCGGCCAGGTCGCGGTCGACGATCAGCACCTTGCGGGCGCCGCGCCGGGCCAGCTCCACCGCGGTGGCCCGGCCGATGCCCGCGCCCGCCCCGGTGACCAGCGCCAGCTTGCCGCCGACCTCGCGCGGTCCGCCTCGCACCACCGAACCGGCGGCGGCGCCGCTGACGGTGTGGTCGACCCACTCGGCGGTCAGCCGGGCGATCACCTCGGGGCGCGACGTCACCACCCAGTGGCCGCCCTCGATCGGAATCACCCGCCCCTCTTCGGGAATCGCGCCGGTGAACCGTTGCACCGCGGGCGTCACGAAGATGTCCTTGCGCGGCACCAGGGTCTGCACGGCGACGGTGGTCTTCGGCAGCTCCGGGCCGGGCCGCAGCATCGGCCCGGGCATGTTGGCGCGGTACAGGCCCAGCCCGTTGACGTAGTCGGCGATGGACCGCGGCGGCCGCTCGCGGCGGCTGCGCGTGCTCGTCCGGCCGATGCGCTCAAGGGCCTCATGGACTTTCACGCCCAGCCGCGAGTGGAACGCCAGCTCCGGCACGCCGGGACACAGGAAGAACGCGATGTAGATCGATCCCAGCAGCTGTCTGGCGACCTGGCCGACGGCCCGCGGGGTTCGCGCCGAGCGCAGGAATCTGCCCGCGTAGCGCAGGTGCGGGCCCGCAATCGACGTGAACGACGCGACTTTGGCCATCACCGAGTCGTCGGTGATCCCCGCCCAGGCCTGGATCGAACCCCAGTCGTGGGCCAGCAGGTGCACCGGCCCGACACCGAGGCTGTCGATCACCGTGCCGATGTCGGACACCAGCTGCGCAAAGGCGTAGCCGGATCGTTTTGCGGGACGCGATGATTCGCCGGCGCCGCGGACGTCGTAGGCCACCACGTTGTAGCGGCCGGCGTAGCGCTCGTCGAACTCGTGCGCCACGCCGTCCCAGAGGTGGTGGTTGTCGGGCCAGCCGTGAATCGCGAGGATGGTGGGGCGCGCCGCGTCGATCTCGGTGTAGCGGTGCACCGCCAAGGCGACGCCGTCGGAGGCGGTGACGCTCGAGGTCTCGGCCATGGGTCAGTGCGACGCCCGCGCAGCGGGCGACAGCGCCAGGTAGTCGACGGCCGCCTCCAGCCCGCCCAGCTGGGACGGGTGGAAACCCGGCCGGTAGTAGTCGGCGACCACCCGCACGAAGCGCAGCGGCCCGGGCACCAAACCCCGGCGCGCCGCGCGGATGTACTCCCACCAGTGCGGCTTGGTTCCCGGCGGCAGGTGCGGGTCCACCGAGTACAGGAAGCGGACCCCGCGGACCCAGAACAACAGCATGGCCGGCGTCACGACCAGTTGGGCGCGCACCCGTCGCAGATAGCCGGCGCGCAGGTGCTTCATGGTGTCGAAGGCGACGGCCTTGTGCTCGACTTCCTCGGCGCCGTGCCAGCGCAGCATGTCCAGCATCACCGGGTCGGTGCCGATGGCATCGTGGGCGGGCGCGCCGAGCACCCACTCGCCCAGGATGGCGGTGTAGTGCTCGACCGCCGACACGATCGAAACCTGCTCCAGCAGCCAGCTGTGCCGCCGTCGCCGGCCCCACCCCGGCTTCGGGCCGAGCAGCTTGTCGAACAGCCACCTGATCTGGTCGGTATACGGGGTGAGGTCGACGCCCTGCGCGGCGAAGTGGGCGAGCACCTTCGAGTGCGCCTGCGAGTGCATGGCCTCCTGGCCGATGAAGCCCTGCACGTCAAGGCGCAGCTGGTCGTCCTTGATCAACGGCAACGCCTGCTTGAACACGTCGACGAAAAATTCCTCGCCGGCGGGCAGCAGCAGGTGCAGGACGTTGAGGACGTGGGTCGCGAACGGCTCGCCGGGCACGTAGTGGAAAGGCAGCTCGGCCCAGTCGAAATCCACGTCGCGCGCCTCGAGGACCAGGCGTTCGTGGTCGAGCGACGCGTCATGCGGACCCGCGGCCTGGTCGTCGACGGTGAACATCGCAGGCAAGTATAGTGACGCGCCCCAGCTATGCGAAACCGCCGGTACCGGGTTTATCCTGCCGCGACGCAGCGACGCAGGTCGTACTGTGCGGGATCGGCGTTTGCCAGCATGGCGCGGTGCTTGGCGGGCGTGAACGGCCAAACCTCGGGTACCCCGTCCTTGTTCAGGTACCAGCTGTTGCAGCCGGTGGTCCACACGGTGTCGGGCATCGCGGCGCGCAGCTGCGCGTTGTAGCGCTCGGTCGCCGCGGCCGTCGGCTCGATGGTGTCGAATTCGCCTCGGCGCCAACGCTCGATCCAGCCGAGGATGTGATCGGCCTGGTGTTCGGCGACGGCGGTGAGTGAGTGATTACCCACCGGGCTGTGCGGGCCGAGCATCATGAAGAAGTTGGGAAAACCGGGCATCGCGACCGTTTGGTAGGCCCGCGGCCCGTCGCGCCAGACGTCGTCGGCGGCGATGCCGTCCCGTCCGGTCAGGCACATCGGACGGAAGAACGCGTGCGTGTCGAACCCGGTGCACAGCACGATGATGTCCACCTCGTGCAGCTCGCCGTCCTCGGTCACGATGCCCCGCCGCTCCACGTGGTCGATGCCGGCGGTGACCAGCTCGACGTCGTCGCGCTGCATCGCACGGTAGAAGCCGCCCGACACCACCAGCCGCTTGCACATCGGCTGGTAATCGGGCGTCAGCGCCGCGCGCAACTCGGGATCGCGCACCTGGCGCAGGCTGACACGGCACAGCGCCCCCATCGCCTTTCGCCGCAGTCCCGGCTTGGTCAGCGCGACGGCGAAGGTGTCGAAGATGAGGCTGTAGGCCCGATACGCGAACCGGTCGAGCCAGGGAACGGCCCGGTGGGTGAGGCTGGCGAACCTGGAGTATTGCGGGTTGGGCATCGGGACGATCCACTGCGCGGTGCGCTGGAACAGCAACACCCGGCCCGCCACGCCGGCCAGCCCGCAGACCAGTTGCACGCCCGTGGACCCGTTGCCGATCACCGCGATTCGCCGCCCCGACAGCTCCACCGAATGGTCCCAGCGCGCCGAGTGAAAGGCGTGGCCGCCGAAGTTGTCCAGCCCGGCGATCGACGGCATCCGGGGATGGTGCAGCACGCCGGTCGCCGAGATCAGGAAGTCGACACTCGATTCCTCGCCGGCGTCCGTGCGCAGCACCCAGCGGTCGTTTTCGAACCGTGCGCCGACGATTTCGGTGCCGAACCGGATCCGGTTGCGCAGGCCGAACTGGTCGGCCACTCCCCGGAAGTAGGACTGGATCTCGCCGCCGGGCGAGAACATGTGCGACCAGTCGGGCTTGGTGGCGAAGGTGTACTGGTACACCCGCGAAGGCACGTCACAGGTCAGGCCCGGATAGGTGTTTTCCCGCCAGGTGCCGCCCACCTCGTCGGCCTTCTCGTAGATGGTGACGTCGCGAATGCCGCTGCGCAGCAACGCGATTGCCACGCACAAGCCGGACATGCCGGCCCCCACGATCGCTACCGCGGGATCGCGTTTCATCCGCCGATCATAAGGCTAAATCGGTGCCGCACCACGAAGATGTTCGAAAATCAGCGACGTCTGGGTGCCCGCGACGTCGGCGTCGGCGTTGAGGTTCTCGACGACGAACGAGCGGAGGTCCTCGGTGTCGCGGGCGGCGACGTGCAGGATGAAATCGTCTGCGCCGGCGAGGAAATAGACGTCCATGACCTGCCGCCGCGTGCGGATCTGCTGGATGAAGCTGCGGATCTTGCCGCGCGCATTGGACTGCAGGGTGACCGAGATCATCGCCTGCAGCGGCAGCCCGACGGCGACCGGATCCACGTCGGCGTAGAAGCCGCGGATTACGCCGAGGTCCACCAGCCGCCGAACCCGGCCGTGGCATGTCGACGGCGCGATTCCAACCGCCTCGGCGAGCGCGTTGTTGGTGATGCGCGCATCGGCGTGCAGCAAGGTCAGGATTTTGCGGTCGACCGCATCGAGCGGGGCGGGTCGAACATCCTTCGGCGGGTCGGCGGCCCTGCCCTTCTGTTCGGGAGATGGATCGGGCACGACACGAGTCTACAGAATTATCATCAGCATGTTTGCTGCGCTCTCGAACTTTCTTCACACTTGACGCATGCGCGTCGGGATTCCCACCGAGACCAAGACCAACGAATTCAGGGTGGCCATCACTCCGGCCGGTGTCGCGGAATTGACCCGCCGCGGCCACGAAGTCCTCGTCCAGTCCGGCGCCGGGGAAGGGTCGGCGATCCCCGACGCGGAGTTCAAGGCCGCGGGCGCCGACCTGGCCGGCGCCGCCGAACAGGTGTGGGCCGACACCGACCTGCTGCTCAAGGTCAAGGAGCCGATACCGGCCGAATACGGGCTGCTGCGCCGCGGCCAGGTGCTGTTCACGTACCTGCATCTGGCGGCCTCGCGCGCCTGCACCGACGCCCTGTTGGCCGCCGGCGCGACCTCGATCGCCTACGAGACGGTCCAGACCGCCGACGGCGCGCTGCCCTTGCTGGCCCCGATGAGCGAGGTCGCCGGACGGCTCTCCGCTCAGGTCGGCGCCTATCACCTGATGCGCACGAAGGGCGGGCGCGGCGTGCTGATGGGCGGGGTGCCGGGCGTCAAGCCCGCCGACGTCGTGGTGATCGGGGCCGGCACGGCCGGTTACAACGCCGCCCGGGTCGCGAGCGGCATGGGTGCGACCGTCATGGTGTTCGACGTCAACATCGCCAAGCTCCGGCTGCTGGACGCGGAGTTCGCGGGCCGCGTCGGCACCCGATACTCGTCGGCCTACGAGCTCGAGGGTGCCGTCAAACGGGCCGACCTGGTGATCGGCGCCGTCCTGGTGCCCGGCGCCAAGGCTCCGACGCTGATCTCGAATTCCCTTGTCGCGCAGATGAAGCCGGGGGCGGTGCTGGTGGACATTTCCATCGACCAGGGCGGCTGCTTCGAGGATTCCCGGCCCACGACGCACGACGACCCGACGTTCGCCGTGCACGACACCCTGTTCTACTGCGTGGCGAACATGCCCAGCGCGGTGCCCAAGACGTCGACCGTCGCGCTGACCAACGCGACGATGCCGTACGTGCTCAGGCTGGCCGACGCCGGCTGGCGGGCGGCGTGCCGGTCGGATCCCGCTCTGGCCAAGGGCCTTTCGACGCACGACGGGATGCTGCTGGCCGAGCGGGTGGCCACCGACCTCGGCCTGCCCCACACCGACCCGGCGAGCCTGCTAGACGTCGAGGCCGGCGACGATGTCGGCCACCGGCCCCGGTCGGGCATCACCGAATGACGTTCCGGCCCAAAGGGTCATCCCGTCCGGGTCTTCCCGTTCGGTGGCCGCTTCCCGGATCGGCAAGGTCATCTGGTTGACCTCGGGGTAACCGAGCGGGGCGACCGTGTCCAGGCGCCGGATGAAATCGTTTTCCAGGCTGCGCGCATACCGACCCGAGAACGCGCGCGAGACGATGGTCTTGCCGAAAAGCTGGTTCTTCATGGCGGTGCGATGGGCCTGGCTGGTGCCGGCCTCGTTGGACAGTAGCAGCGCGGTGCCGACCTGGGCGGCCACCGCTCCCCGGCGCAGCACGCCCGCGACGTCCTCGGCCGTGCCCAGCCCGCCCGCCGCGATGATCGGGATGTCGCGGTGCGCCCGGTGGATCCGATCGATCAGCTGGTGCAGCGACTCGGTGCCCGGTTCCATGTCCGGCGCGAAGGTGCCGCGGTGCCCGCCCGCGTCGGGCCCCTGGACCACCAGGCTGTCCGCGCCCGCGGCGACGGCGATCCCGGCCTCGTACGGCGACGTCACCGTGACCATCACCAACAGCCCCTGCGCGCTGAGCCGCCGGATCACGTCCGGCGGCGGGACACCGAAGGTGAAGGAGACCAGCTCGGGGTGGACGTCGGATACCACCTCGAGCTTGCGCTCCCAGTCGTCGTCGTCACCGAACTCGGGCCGGCCGACCTCGCACTGGTAGTGGTCGGCGATGTTTTCGAGTTCCTCGGCGTAGTAGTCCAGCGCGATCCAGTCGGCGACGCTGGGCTGGGGCACCAACAGGTTCACGCCGAGCGGGCCCGTCGTCAGGGCGCGCGCGGCGGCGATGTCCTCGGCCAGCCGCTCGGCGCTGATGTACGCGCCGGGGAGGAACCCGAGCCCGCCCGCGTTGGACACCGCCGCGGCCAGCGCCGGGGTCCCGGGACCACCGGCCATCGGCGCACCCACGATGGGCACCGCGATATCCCAAAAGCCGAGGACCATGCGGTTAGTTCGCTGACGGCGAGCGCCGGCACGGCGCGAGTGAGGAGGCGGACATGCGGCCTAAGATACCATCGCCCGAAGTTGTTGGGGCAGCGATCGTTTCGACGCGTACGGGCCCAGAACGGCGGCGCCGTAGCGCTTGCCCAGCAGCCGGCGGGCCACCGCGTTGACCTCCTCGACGGTCACCGCATCGATCTGCTGCAGGGTGTGTTCGATGCTGCGGTGTTTGCCGTAATTCAGCTCGCTGCGTCCGATGCGGCTCATGCGGGAGCCGGAGTCCTCCAGCCCCAGGACCAGCCCGCCGCGCAGGGACCCCTTGGCGATGCGGCATTCCGCCTCGGTGATCCCGTCGCGCGCGACCGCGTCGAGGACGTCGCTGGTGACCCGCATGACGTCGGTGAAACGCTCGGGCAGGCACGCGGCGTACACGGACAGCGAGCCGCTGTCGGCGAAGATGTCCACCGCCGAGTAGACCGAATAGGCCAGGCCGCGCAGCTCGCGGACCTCCTGAAACAGCCTGGAGCTCAGGCCGCCGCCCAGCGCGGTGTGCAGCACCGACAGCGCCCAGCGATGCTCCCAGCTGCGGCCGGGGGTGCGGACGCCCAACGTCACGTGGGTCTGCTCGGCATCCCGGTTGACCAGCGCCAGCCCGGGCGCTCCGGTGACCCGCCCGGCGCCCTTGCGGGGAGCGATCGGCTGCCGCCCGCGGATCAGGTGCGGCCCGAAGTGCTCGCGCACCAACGCGACCACCTGGTCGTGATCGACGTTGCCGGCGACCGCGACCACCATCCGTTCGGGGGTGTAGCGCCGCACGTGAAACGAGTGCAGTTGGCCCCGCGTCATCGCCGAAACCGAACGCGCGGTGCCGATCACGGGTCGGCCCACGGGGTGGTCACCGAAGAGCGCCGACAGGAAAATGTCGCCCAGCGCGTCCTCGGGGTCGTCGTCGCGCATGGCGATCTCCTCGAGGACGACGTCGCGTTCCAGCTCCACGTCCGCCGCGGCGCAGCGGCCGTTGAGCACCACGTCTGCGACCAGATCGATCGCCAGCTCCAGGTCGCTGTCGAGCACGTGCGCGTAGTAGCAGGTGTGCTCCCTGGCGGTGAACGCGTTCAGCTCGCCCCCGACGGCGTCCATCGCCTGGGCGATGTCGACGGCCGTGCGGGTGGGGGTCGACTTGAACAGCAGGTGCTCGAGGAAGTGCGCCGCCCCGGCCACGGTGGCGCCCTCGTCGCGCGATCCGACGCCGACCCACACCCCGACCGAGGCCGAGCGCACCGCGGGCAGGTGCTCGGTGACCACGCGCAGGCCCCCCGGCAGTGTGGTGCGGCGGACGGCCTTGTGGTCGGCGCTCACCTCGGCGATCTGCGTGCCGCGACGCAGGGACGCCGGTGCTGGCTTCCTAAACGGAGCTGGTGGCATCGGCCGGTGCGGGCGTGGCGGGCGGCGTCTCCGCTGATTCCGCTGAGTCCTCGTCGGCCACCAGGACCAGGGAGATCTTGCCCCGCTTGTCGATGTCGGCGATCTCCACCCGCAGCTTGTCGCCGACGTTCACGACGTCCTCGACCTTCGCGATGCGCTTGCCCTTGCCGAGCTTGGAGATGTGCACCAGGCCGTCGCGGCCGGGCAGCAACGACACGAACGCGCCGAAATCCGTTGTCTTGACCACGGTTCCGAGGAAGCGCTCGCCCACGGTCGGCAGCTGCGGGTTGGCGATGGCGTTGATCCGGTCGATCGCGGCCTGCGCCGAGGGGCCGTCGGTGGCCCCGACGAACACGGTGCCGTCGTCCTCGATGGAGATCTGCGCGCCGGTCTCCTCGGTGATGGCGTTGATGACCTTGCCCTTGGGGCCGATGACCTCGCCGATCTTGTCCACCGGGACCTTGATGGTGGTCACCCGCGGCGCGTAGGGGCTCATCTCGTCGGGCGCGTCGATGGCCTCGGCCATCACCTCGAGGATGGTCAGGCGCGCGTCCTTGGCCTGCGCCAGCGCGCCGGCCAGCACCTGCGACGGGATGCCGTCGAGCTTGGTGTCCAGCTGCAGCGCGGTGACGAAGTCCTTGGTGCCGGCGCACTTAAAGTCCATGTCGCCGAACGCGTCCTCGGCGCCGAGGATGTCGGTCAGCGTGACGAAGCGACGCTCGGTGTTGCCGTCAACTTCGACGTCGTCGGAGACCAGGCCCATCGCGATGCCGGCCACCGGCGCCTTGAGCGGCACACCGGCGTTGAGCAGCGCCAGGGTAGACGCGCAGACGGAACCCATCGAGGTCGAGCCGTTGGAGCCCAGCGCCTCGGACACCTGGCGGATGGCGTACGGGAATTCCTCGACGCTGGGCAGCACCGGGATCAGGGCCCGCTCGGCGAGCGCGCCGTGCCCGATCTCGCGCCGCTTGGGCGAACCGACCCGGCCGGTCTCGCCGGTGGAGAACGGCGGGAAGTTGTAATGGTGCATGTAGCGCTTGGACGTTTCCGGTCCCAGCGAGTCGATCTGCTGGGCCATCTTGACCATGTCGAGAGTGGTGACCCCGAGGATTTGGGTCTCGCCCCGCTCGAACAGCGCGCTGCCGTGCGCCCGCGGAACGACGGCGACCTCGGCCGACAGCGCACGGATGTCGGTGATGCCGCGGCCGTCGATGCGGAAGTGGTCGGTCAGGATGCGCTGGCGGACCAGCTTCTTGGTCAGCGAGCGGAACGCGGCGCTGACCTCTTTTTCGCGGCCCTCGTAGGTTTCGGCCAGCCGCTGCAGCACCTCGGCCTTCAGCTCGTCGGTGCGCGCGTCGCGCTCGGCCTTGCCGCCGATGGTCAGCGCGGCGGCCAGCTCGTCGGTGGCCACCGAGGCGACCGAGTAGTACACGTCGTCGCCGTAGTCGGGGAACACCGGGTATTCGCCGGTGGGCTTGGCGGCGGCGTCGGCCAGCTCCTGCTGGGCGGTACACAGCGCGGCGATGAACGGCTTGGCCGCCTCCAGGCCTTGCGCCACAACGGTTTCCGTCGGCGCCTGGGCGCCGCCCTCGACCAACGCGATGACGTGCTCGGTGGCCTCGGCCTCGACCATCATGATCGCCACGTCACCATCCACCTTGCGGCCGGCGACGACCATGTCGAACACGGCCCGCTCGAGCTGCTCGACGGTGGGGAACGCGACCCAGGTGCCGTCGATCAGCGCGACCCGGACACCGCCGACGGGGCCGGAGAACGGCAGGCCGGCGAGCTGGGTCGAGGCCGACGCGGCGTTGATCGCCAGCACGTCGTACAGGTCGTTGGGGTCCAGGCTCAGGATCGTCACCACGACCTGGATCTCGTTGCGCAGGCCGTTGACGAACGACGGGCGCAGCGGGCGGTCGATGAGCCGGCAGGTCAGGATCGCGTCGGTGGACGGGCGGCCCTCACGACGGAAGAACGAGCCGGGGATGCGGCCCGCGGCATACATCCGCTCCTCGACGTCGACGGTGAGCGGGAAGAAGTCGAAGTGCTCCTTGGGGCTCTTGCTGGCGGTGGTCGCCGAGAGCAGCATGTTCTCGTCGTCCAGGTAAGCGACCACGGAGCCGGCGGCCTGCTGGGCCAACCGACCGGTCTCGAAACGTACGGTGCGGGTGCCGAAGCTCCCGTTGTCGATGGTGGCGGTCGCCTCGTACACGCCTTCTTCAATTTCAGCTACAGACATGGGTGTCCGTATGGCCTCTCTGGGTATTGAGCTGTTTCGCGTCGTCACGCGCGAGTAACCCGAGAGCTTCCCTGAAAGGAAGAAGTCTGAATGCGGCTACGGCCATCGATCGAAGCGGCCGACCTGCCCCAGATCCGGAGAGCCCGGCAGCCACTACCGAAGACCGCCCGATGCAGACCGGGCTGCTCCCTTGTGACTTGCTGGAACGGCCTACGCGGATCTGCGCAAACCGCACCGTTTGCTCGGGCCGAACCGGCCCAGAACGCTCCTACTCTACACGGGCGAACTTGGCCGGCCAGCCCCACTGGCGATTTGCCAGCGTCAGCGACGCAGGCCCAGGCGCTCGACGAGCGAGCGGTAGCGCTCCACGTCGATCTGGGACACGTACTTCAGCAGCCGGCGCCGCCGGCCCACCAGCAGCAGCAATCCGCGCCGCGAGTGGTGGTCGTGCTTGTGCACCTTGAGGTGCTCGGTCAAATCGGCGATCCGCCTGGTCAGCAACGCGACCTGGGCCTCCGGGGACCCGGTGTCGGTCTCGTGCAGGCCGTAGGAGGTCAGGATCTCCTTTTTTTGCTCGGCTGTAAGCGCCACGAAAATATCTCCATCAATTGGTCCGCGATCATTTGAATTCACGGCGCGGCCACCGCGAACCGCAGCACGCGCCGATGTCGTCAGGCAGTTTAGCAGCGGCGCATCCCCGGGGCACAAACGACGAACCTCCGACGCCGCATCCTTCACTTTCGCCTCATTGGTCCCTGGCCGGGAAAGCACTGCGTGTGCCCGCCTTCCAGCGACAACGGCCACAGACGACACCGACGACGCGCCGTTGTCGCTTTGAGGTGGGCGCACAGGGCGCAGCCGCGCACAGAGACTGATGTGGCAAATGTGACTACAGAGATCAACCCGCCGACAGCAGGTTGCGGGCCCGCTCGGTGTCGTCACCCATCGCGGCGACGAGGCCCTTCACCGTCTCGAACTTGCGCTGGCCGCGGATGCGCGCGACGAAGTCCAGGGCCACGTGCTGCCCGTACAGGTCGGCAGCGGTGTCCAGGACGAACGCCTCCACGGTGCGGGTGCGCCCCGAGAACGTGGGATTGGTGCCGATGGACACCGCCGCCTGGTAGCGCTCGCCCGGCACGACAGTGCCCGTCACCGGCCCGTGTCCGAGCACGGTGAACCAGGCCGCGTACACGCCGTCGGCCGGGATGGCCGAGTGCATCGGGGGCGCCACGTTCGCGGTGGGAAAGCCCAGCTCCGCGCCCCTACCCTCGCCGCGGACGACGACGCCCTCGACGCGGTGCGGGCGGCCCAGCGCCTCCGTCGCCGCCACCATGTCGCCGGCGTCGACGCAGGACCGGATGTAGGTGGACGAGAACGTCACGGTCTCGTTGCTGTGGTGCTCGGACAGCAGCGACATCGACTCCACGGCGAAGCCGAACCGTTCGCCGGCCTTGCGCAGGGTGGCCACGGTGCCGGCGGCCTTCTTGCCGAAGGTGAAGTTCTCCCCGACCACGACCTCGACCACGTGCAGGTTCTCCACCAGCAGCTCGTGGACGTAGCGCTCCGGGGTGAGCTTCATGAAGTCGGTGGTGAACGGCATCACCAGGAAGACGTCGATGCCAAGCTCCTCGACCAGCTCCGCGCGCCGGGTCAGCGTCGTCAGCTGCGCCGGGTGGCTGCCGGGATAGACCACTTCCATCGGGTGCGGGTCGAACGTCATCAGCACCGTCGGCACGTTGCGCGCGCGGCCGGCCTTCACCGCATGCGCGATCAGCTCGGCGTGGCCGCGGTGGACACCATCGAACACCCCGATGGTGACCACGCATCTGCCCCAGTCCGTGGGAATCTCGTCTTGGCCGCGCCACCGCTGCACGATGGCAAGCCTACGATGCCGGGCGCGAACATGGGGTGACGAGATCCCGCCGCCGCACGCCGAATCAGGTGTGGTTTGCCTAAACTCTCTGGTTGTGAGGGCTGACGACGAGCCAGGCGGCATCACCGCGGTCGGCCAGGACTACCTGAAGGTCATCTGGAATGCCCAGGAGTGGTCGCCGGATGGGGCCCCGCAGAAGGTCAGCACCAAGATGCTGGCCGACCGGATCGGGGTGTCGGCCAGCACGGCCTCGGAGTCGATCCGCAAGCTCGCCGAGCAGGGCCTGGTCGACCACGAGAAGTACGGCGCGGTCACGCTGACCGAGGCGGGGCGCCGCGCGGCCCTCGAGGTGGTGCGCCGGCACCGGTTGTTGGAGACCTTCCTGGTCAACGAGCTCGGCTACCGCTGGGACGAGGTGCACGACGAGGCCGAGGTGCTCGAGCACGCGGTGTCGGACCGGCTGGTGGCCCGCATCGACGCCAAGCTGGGCTACCCGCAACGCGACCCGCACGGCGATCCGATTCCGGCCTCCGACGGTCAGGTCCCCACCCCGCCGGCCCGCCAGCTGTGGGCCTGCCGCGACGGGGACAGCGGGACGGTGGCGCGCATCTCCGACGCCGACCCGGAGATGCTGCGGTATTTCACCGGCGTCGGGATACAGCTCGACTCGCGGCTTCGGGTGCTGACCCGCCGGGAATTCGCCGGCATGATCTCGGTGGCGATCGAGTCCGCCGACGGCGCCGAGAGCACGGTCGACCTCGGCAGCCCGGCGGCCCGCGCGATCTGGGTGGTGGCCTAGTTGGCCAGCAGGCCCTTGGCGATGTGGGTGACCTGCACCTCGTTGCTGCCGGCGTAGATCATCAGCGACTTCGCGTCGCGGGCCAGCTGTTCCACGCGGTACTCGGCCATGTAGCCGTTGCCGCCGAACAGCTGCACGGCCTCCATCGCGACGTCGGTGGCCGCCTCCGACGAGTACAGCTTGATCGCCGACGCCTCGGCCAGCGACAGCGGTTTGCCCGCCTGCTGCCGCTCGATGGTGTGAAACACCATGTTCTGCACGTTCATTCGGGCGATCTCCATCTTGGCCAGCTTGAGCTGGATCAGCTGGAACTGCCCGATGTTCTTGCCCCACAGCGTGCGGGTCTTGGCGTAATCCACGCACAGCCGGTGGCATTCGTTGATGATGCCCAAAGCCATCATCGCGATCCCGATCCGCTCGGCGGCGAAATTGTCGCGGGCGCTGTCGCGGCCGTCGCCGTCGGCCTGGCGCTGGTTCTCGCCGAGCAGGCGATCGGGGGTCAGCCGCACGTTGTCGAAGAACAACTCGCCCGTCGGCGAGGACATCATGCCCATCTTCTTGAACGGCTTGCCCTGCGTCAGGCCCGGCATTCCCGCGTCCAGCACGAAGATCAGCACGGGGCGGTTGCGCCGGTCCACCGTGGCGTCCCCGTCGTCGAGTTTGGCGTAGACCACCAGCACGTCGGCGCAGGGCCCGTTGGTGATGAACGTCTTTTGGCCGTTGAGGATGTAATCTTCGCCGTCGCGCTTGACATAGGTCTTCATGCCGCCGAACGCATCGGAGCCGGAATCCGGCTCGGTGATGGCCCACGCCGCAATCTTTTTCAGCGTCATCAGGTCGGGCAGCCAGCGTTCTTTCTGGGCCAGCGTGCCGCGGCTCATGATGGTCGCCGCCCCCAGGCCGAGGCTGACCGACGCCGTGCTCAGCAATCCGATGCTGACCCTGGCGATTTCGGACACCAGCACCGCGACCATCGACCCCTGGGCACCCATTCCACCGGAATCGCCTGCGCCGTCCTGCTTTTCGTTGTTTCCGGCGCGCTCGCGCTCCAGCATCTTCTTGACCGACTCGGCCGCCATGACGTCGAGGCCGAACTGGCTGAACAGCTTTCGCGCGATCGGGTAGGGCGAGAGCTCACCGCTTTCCAGTTCGTCCAGATGCGGGCGGATCTCCTTGTCCACGAACTGGCGAACCGCATCCCGAACCATCAGGTCGGTGTCGGACCATTCGAACATGGCGCCCTTAGCGTTCGGCGCGCTGGTAGGCGGTGACGACGGCAGCGCCGCCCAGCCCGATGTTGTGCTGTAGCGCGGCGTTGACGTTGTCCACCTGACGCTTGTCGGCGGTGCCGCGCAGCTGCCAGGTCAGCTCGGCGCACTGCGCCAGCCCGGTCGCGCCCAGCGGGTGTCCCTTGGAGATCAGGCCGCCGGACGGGTTGACCACCCAGCGTCCGCCGTAGGTGGTGTCGCCGTTGTCGACCAGCTTGGGCGCCTCGCCCGGGCCGCACAGGCCGAGAGCCTCGTAGAGCAGCAGTTCGTTGGCCGAGAAGCAGTCGTGCAGTTCGATCACCTGGAAGTCCTCCGGGCCCAGCCCGGACTGGTCGTAAACCTGTTGCGCGGCTTGCACGTTCATGTCGTAGCCGATGAGGTTCTTGGCGCTGCCGTCGAACGTCGACGCGAAGTCGGTGGTCATCGCCTGGCCGACGATCTCGACCGCCTGGCCGGCCAGCCCGTGCTGGTCGACGTAGCTCTCCGAGGCCAGGATCGCCGCGCCCGAACCGTCCGAGGTCGGCGAGCACTGCAGCTTGGTCAGCGGGTCGGAGATCATCCGCGCCGCCAGGATGTCGTCGAGCGTGTAGGACTCCTGGAACTGCGCGTACGGGTTGTTGACGGAGTGCTTGTGGTTCTTGTAGCCGATCTTGGCGAAGTGCTCGGCAGTGCTGCCGTACTGGCGCATGTGCTCGCGGCCGGCGGCGCCGAACATCCACGGCGCGACGGGCATCGCGAACTCGTCGATCTCGGCCATCGCCTTGACGTGCTTGCCCATCGGCGATTCGCGGTCCTGGGCGCCGCCGCTGAGCGAGCCCGGCTGCATCTTCTCGAATCCGAGCGCGATCGCGCAGTCGACGATCCCGCCGCGGATGGCCTGCGCCGCCAGGAAAAGCGCGGTCGAGCCGGTCGAGCAGTTGTTGTTGACGTTGACGATCGGGATGCCGGTCATGCCCAGCTCGTAGAGCGCCCGCTGGCCCGACGTCGAGTCGCCGGCGACGTAGCCGACGTAGCCCTGCTGCACGTCGCGGTAGTCGACACCGGCGTCGGCGAGCGCGTTGGTGCCCGACTCCCGCGCCATGTCCGGGTAGTCCCAGCCCTCACGGCGGCCCGGCTTCTCGAATTTCGTCATGCCGACGCCGACGACGTAAACCTTGTTGGACATAGCTCGCGCCTTCCGAATGGTGGGCTTTTTGACACCCGTCTAGGCGGCAGCTTAGCTCCGCGGGTTGGTCACCCGGAACCCCGGCCGTGACGCCGTCATCCCATGCTCATCGCCACCTGTTTTGCGTAGGCTCGAACCAGTACCGACGACGAAAGATTCACGACTATGAAGGCAACGGTTACCCCCGAGGCCGCCGACGCGATTGCCGAGATCGCCAAGCGCCATGGGCTCTCCCAAGAAGCGGTGCTTTCGATGCTGGTCGCGCTGCGCATCGGTGGCGGGACGATGGCCCAGTTCTCCATCCCCGAGCTCGGCGGCAACGGGCAGTGGATGCGGGGCGGCATGACGATGGTCGGCAACATGTTCGACAACGCGCTCAAGGCCCGCGTCGACGCGCTGTGCAACGAGCTGGCCCAGCTGCTCGCGACCACCACGGTATTTCCCGCCCAGCCTCCGGACTCCCCCGCCGCGTACGCCTCGAACAACTGGTGGCCGGCCGACCTCGGGGTGCCGAGTTCGGTCGGCGGACAGAACGACGTGCGTTACGCGTTCTTCCCGAGCACGCGGCGCCTGGCCATCCACATCAACGGCGTCACAAGAGTTTTCGATACCGGCGAGCACCAGATCGGCGGTGTGCAACAGCAGCAGGGCGCCGGCTACAGCTCGGTGAGCTTCACCAGCCAGTTCGGCACCTTCGGCGTGTCGAGTCTCAGTGAGGTCGGTGCGCATCAGGCAGGTCAGAGTCGGCAGACTCCTGGCGCGGCGCCCACCCCCGGCTACCAAGCGCAGTATCAGTCCGGCCCGACGCCACAGTCCGCGCCGGAGGTGCAATTCCCACCCGAGGCACCGGCCGCCAAACACACTGCCGGCCCACCGGAGGACTCCCAGGCCATCGTCGCGGCCATCGAATCGCTGGCCGGCCTGCACGAGCGCGGCATCCTGTCCGACGAGGAGTTCGCCGCGAAGAAGACCGAACTCCTCGGCCGGCTCTGACGCGTCAGAGCGTGGCCGGGCGGAGCACCACGACGGACCTGGTCCGCGGCCCCTCGTCGCGCAGCAGCGCGATCACCCGACCGTCGGCGTCTGTGGCGGCGTAGACGCCGTCGATGCCGGCCGGCGAAAGGGCCCTGCCGTTGCCCGCCGCCAAGGCCTCCTCGGCGGACAGGTCGCGGCGCGCAAACATCAGCAGGCACGCGTTATCCAGGGTCAAGGTCAGCCGCGGCGCCTCGGCGAGGTCATCGAGCGAGCGCGCCTGGTCCAGCGAGAAGTGCCCGACGCGGGTGCGCCGCAACGCCGTCAGGTGCCCGCCGACGCCCAGCGCGGCGCCCAGATCGCGGGCCAGCGCGCGGATGTAGGTCCCCGACGAGCAGTCGACCTCGACGTCGACGTCGACGAGCTCATCGTGGCGCTGGACGCGCAACACCTCGAACCGATCGATGCGGACCGGGCGCGGTTGCAGGTCGACGGTGTGGCCCTCGCGGACCAGCCGATAGGCGCGGCGGCCCTCCACCTTGATCGCGCTGACGGCCGACGGGACCTGCTCGATGTCCCCGCGCAGCCCGGCGACTGCGGCGGCGATCTCCTCATCGGTCACGTGTGCGGCCGAAACCGATTGCAGCACTTCGCCTTCGGCGTCCTCGGTGGAGGTGGCCTGACCCAGCCGGACGGTGGCGGCATACGACTTCGACGCCCCGGTGAGCAGGCCGAGGATCTTGGTGGCCCGCTCGACGCCGATCACCAGCACGCCGGTGGCCATCGGGTCCAGCGTCCCCGCGTGCCCGACCCGGCGGGTGGCAAAGATGCGGCGGCAGCGGCCCACCACGTCGTGACTGGTCATCCCGGCCGGTTTGTCGACGACGACTATGCCCGGTCCGGTCATAGGACGATGCCGGTGAGCACCAGTTCACGCTCGACCGACCAGCGACCCCGCAGCGCGGTCAGCGGCGGCCCCGACAGCGCGGCGCCGTCGATCAGGATCTTGGAGACGAACGTCCCGGTGCTTCCCCGGCCGGTCGGATCGGGGTCGAACACGATGTGGGCGTCCTCGAAACCCAGCCAGCGCTCGGTCAGCGGGAACCACGCCTTGTAGGTTGCTTCCTTGGCGCAGAACAGGATCCGGTCCCAGTGCAGGCCGGGGGGCAACGCGGCGATCTCCTGGCGTTCGTCGTCGAGGGCGATCGCGCCCAGCACGCCGTCGGGCAGCACGTCGTGCGGTTCGGCGTCGATGCCCACCGAGCGCACCGCGCCGGCGCGCCCCACCACCGCGCCGCGGTAGCCCGTGCAGTGGGTGAGGCTGCCCACCACACCGTCGGGCCAGCAGGGTTGGCCCTTCTCGCCCTTGAGGATCGGCACCGGCGGCACCCCGAGCTCGCGCATCGCGATGCGGGCGCAGTGCCGCACGGTGATGAACTCGTTGCGCCGCTTGGCGACCGACTTGGCGATCAGCGGCTCCTCTTCGGGGAACGGGGTCAGGCCCGGCGGGTCGGAATACACCTCCGCGTACGCGAGATCCTGCGATGCGGTGTCGGGCAAGACCGCCGACACCAGCGTGCGGGCCGTCATCGAGACTGCCGCTGCCGCACTCGTTCCCGGAATTGCTGGGCCTGACGGCGCATCTCGGGGGTGATCACGAAGTGGCCGCCGAAGTCGTTGAGGTAACCCGGCGCGTACTGGGGATCGGGCAGCACCTGGCGCAGCCAGCTGTACGGCTTGCGGCGGCGCCACTCTCGCGGGTAACCCACCGACACCTCCTCGAAGCGCACGTCGTCGTACCAGGTGGTGCGCGGAATGTGCAGGTGCCCGTACACCGAACAGATCGCGTTGTAGCGGGTGTGCCAGTCGGCGGTCTTAGTGGTTCCGCACCACAGCGAGAACTCCGGGTAGAACAACGCGTCGCAGGGGTCGCGCACCAACGGAAAGTGGTTCACCAGCACGGTCGGTGTCATCCAGTCCAGCTGTTCGAGGCGGGCGCGGGTGGCGGCCAACCGCTCGCGACACCAGGCCTCGCGGGTGGCGTACGGCTCGGACGAGAGCAGGAATTCGTCGGTGGCCACCACGTTGCGCTGCCGCGCGATCGCCAGGCCCTCGGCTTTGCTCGTCGCCCCCTCGGGCAAGAAGGTGTAGTCGTAGAGCAGGAACATCGGCACGATCGTGGCCGGTCCGCCGCGCTCGGTCCACACCGGAAACGGATGCTCGGGCGTGACCACGCCCATCTCGTCGCACATGTTGACCAGGTAGTCGTAGCGCGCCTTGCCGAAGATCTGCACGGGATCGCGGCTGGTGGTCCACAGCTCGTGGTTGCCGGGCACCCAGATCACCTTGGCGAACCGGCGCCGCAGCACGTCAAGCGCCCAACGGATGTCGTCGGTGCGTTCGGCGACGTCGCCGGCGACGATCAGCCAGTCGTTCGGCGACGACGGGTACAGCGATTCGGTGACCGGCTTGTTGCCCAGGTGACCGGTGTGCAGATCGGAAACCGCCCACAGCGTCGGCTGCGCACCATTAGTCGATTCCCGGCTCGCCACGACTAACCAGCCTAACGACCCGCGGCGATGAGCCGGTTTCCGCCAGGCCCTTGCCCGCGGGATTAGAACGTGTTCTCTTTTCACTGCGGGGGCTCTACACTCCCGGCAAGGGAGGGTAGGACATGTCGGTGATCGCCAAGTTGCGGCTGGTTTCGGCGCTGGGTGCGCTGGCCACGGCGCTGGTCGCGGGTTGGCAAAGCGCCCCGCCGGGGCCGAACGGCGGTGAGCCGGTCGAGCTGCGGTCGACGGCCGAACCGATGGAGACCACCATGAAGAGTCCCATCGTGGCCACCACCGACCCGCGTCCGTTCGACGCGTGCGAGGACATCCCGTTCGACGTCGTGCAGCGGCTCGGGTTGGGCTTCACACCGCCCGAACACGAGGACGGGCTGCGCTGCCACTTCGACGCGGGCAACTACCAGCTGGCCGTCGAGCCCATCATCTGGCGCACCTACGAGCAATCCCTGCCCGCCGACGCGATCGAGACCACGATCGCCGGGCACCGCGCGGCGCAGTACTGGGTGATGAAGCCGACCTATCACAACAGCTTCTGGTTCTTCTCCTGCATGGTCGCGTTCAAGACCAGCTACGGGGTGCTGCAGCAGGCGCTGTACTACTCGGCCGTCTACTCCAACCCGGAGGTGGACTGCATGTCCACCAATCTGCAGCGCGCCAACGACCTCGCGCCGTACTACAAGTTCTGATAAAGCCGCCCGGCGTCGGCGGAAAAACCTAGGGTGGGGTCGGTGAGCACCACCTCGACGCGCCCCGCCCAGCCCAATCCCCGCACGCTGGCACGGGTGGGCGACGCCGCGCTCGGCCGGCTGTTGGGCCTGCCCCGGGCCACCACCGAGTACACCGTGGCGCGCGTCGACGTGCCGATGCGCGACGGGGTCACGCTGGCGGCCGACCACTACGCGCCGGTCACCTCCAGCCCCGCGGGCACCCTGCTCGTCCGCGGACCGTATGGGCGGGGGTTTCCGTTTTCGCACGCCTACGCCCGGCTGTACGCCGCTCGCGGCTACCACGTCGTGCTGCAGAGCGTGCGCGGGACGTACGGGTCGGGCGGCGATTTCGACCCGATGGTCAACGAGGCCGCCGACGGCGCCGACACGGTCGATTGGCTGCGCGAGCAGCCCTGGTTCACCGGCCGGTTCGGCACCGTCGGGGTGTCCTACCTGGGCTTCACCCAGTGGGCGCTGCTGGGAGACCCGCCACCGGAGCTGGCCGCGGCCGTGATCACCGCGGGCCCACACGATTTCAACGCCTCGGTGTGGGGCACCGGCTCGTTCGCCGTCAACGACTTCCTGGGCTGGAGCGATCTGGTCGCCCACCAGGAGGACCCGCGAGGGGTCAAGATGGCGCTGCGCCAGCTGCAGGCCCGGCGCAAGGTGGCCGAGGCGGCGCGTGCGCTGCCCCTGGGCAGCGCGGCCCGGGCGATGCTCGGCGAGGGCGCGCCGTGGTTCGAATCGTGGATCGAACACCACGAGCAGGACGACGTGTTCTGGGACGCCCGGCGGTTCACCGACGCGCTGGACCGGGCGCGGGTGCCGGTGCTGCTCATCGGCGGCTGGCAGGACATCTTCATCCGGCAGACGCTGCAGCAGTATGCCCAGCTGCGCGGCCGCGACGTCGAGGTCGCGCTCACCGTCGGGCCCTGGACGCACACCCAGCTGCTCGGCAAGGCGCTCCCTATCAGCGCGCGCGAGACGCTGGACTGGCTGGACGCCCACCTGCGCGGCGAGCCCCAGCGCCGGCCGAGCAGCGTGCACGTCTGCGTCACCGGCGCGGACAAGGGCCAAGCCTGGCGCCACCTGCCCGACTGGCCCCCTGCCACCACCGAACGGGCGTTGTACCTGCGGCCCGGGGGGCACCTGGGCGAGACGGCGCCGACCCCGGAAGGGTTGGCCCCGGCGACATTTCGCTCCGACCCCGCCGACCCGACACCCACCACCGGCGGCCCGCTGCTGTCCACGAACGGGGGCTACCGCGACGACACCCGCCTCGCCGCGCGGGACGACGTCCTGGCGTTCACCAGCCTCACGCTCACCCACGACCTCTACGTGTACGGGACCCCCGTGGTCGAGCTGGCGCACAGCTCCGACAACCCCCACGTCGATCTGTTCGTTCGGGTGAGCGAGGTGAACGCCAAGGGCCGCTCCCGCAATGTCAGCGACGGCTACCGGCGATTGGGCGCCGCCGACGCCGCCGCCGGGACCGAGATCGTGCGGGTGGAGCTCGACGGGATCGCCCACCGCTTCCGCGCCGGCTCACGCATCCGCGTCCTGATCGCGGGCAGCTGGTTTCCACGCTTCGCGCGCAACCTCGGGTCCGGCGAACCGTTGTTGACGGCAGGGCAGGCCACACCGGCCACCCACTCTGTGCACTACGGCCTTTCCCGGCTGCTACTTCCCGAGGGCCCCGCCGACCCGCTAACCGACCGCGTCGCGGACCCGCAGCGCCACCCGGTGTAGCGCGGCCTCGTCGTGCACCGGCGCGGCCAAGCGAACATCCGTCAGCGGTAGCTGCGTCCAGCTGGTGCAGCCGCCGTACTCGGGGACCCGCGGGATCCGCACCGGCTCGGCCAACGGGATGACCGACACCACGAGCACTGCCAGCTTGTGCTTGGGCCGGAAGTCCAGCCGATCCTCGCGCACCGACTCGGCGGTCCAGATGTGCAGGTCCTCGATCGCCGGCAGGCCATCCGGCCGGTTGACCTCTTGCGCCGCAACGACTTTCGCTGCGGCGCGCAGCACCAGGTGGTCGTCGGCGCTGTCGGCGGCCCCGGCGTCCAGCAGGTCGCGGTGCTCGGGCCGGACGCGCTGGGCGTGGCTGTGGGCGACGGTCGGGAACAGCAAGAACTCCCGGGCCGCGAGCTCGAACCGCTTTTCGCCGATGCCGCCCTTGCGCAGCAGCACCCGCTGGCGGCCGTCGAGCAGCGCGTGCACGACGGCGCCCCACTCCTTGAGCGCGGGTGTCATTTCGCGTTGGCGAGGCGGGCCAGCACCTCCGGGCGGCGCAGCGGCGGCACGGTCTTCGGTGGCTGGCGCCGCGGCGGCAGGGCCGCAAGCAATCGCGCCGTCGTCTCGGTGACCTCGGCGACCGCGGCCTCGAACGCGTCGACATTGGCGGCCGAGGGGCGGGTGATGCCGCTGACCTTGCGCACATACTGGCGCGCCGCCGCCGCGACCTCCTCCGGGGTGGCCTCCGGCTGCAGGCCCCGCAGTTCGGTGATGTTCCGGCACATGGCCTCAACGATAAATGCGCCAGCCACGAGCGCTGCGTTCAGCGCATCGAGACTGCGGTCAGATCGAGTATTTTCGGCGCAGCGACGCTCTCAGCGCAGACTCGGCGAATTCGGGCGATCCCGGCTGACTACGGTGAACACATGACAGACGTCCTGCTGATCGAGACCGACGAGCGGGTGCGCACCCTGACCCTCAACCGCCCCGAGGCGCGCAACGCGCTGTCCTCGGCGCTGCGGGACCGCTTCTTCGGTGCCCTGGCCGACGCCGAAACCGACGACGGCGTCGACGTCGTCATCGTCACCGGTGCCGACCCGGTGTTCTGCGCGGGGCTGGACCTCAAGGAGCTGGGCAGCGAAACGGCGCTCCCCGACATCTCGCCGCGCTGGCCGGCGCTGACCAAGCCGGTGATCGGCGCGATCAACGGCGCCGCGGTCACCGGCGGGCTGGAGCTGGCCCTGTACTGCGACGTCCTGATCGCCTCCGAACAGGCCCGCTTCGCCGACACGCACGCCCGCGTGGGCCTGCTGCCAACCTGGGGACTGACCGTGCGGCTCCCCCAGAAGGTGGGCGTCGGCCTGGCCCGGCGGATGAGCCTGACCGGGGACTACCTGTCCGCCGCCGACGCGCTGCGCGCCGGCCTGGTGACCGAGGTGGTGCCGCACGAGCGGCTGCTGCCCACCGCCCGCCAGGTGGCGGCCTCGATCGTCGGCAACAACCAGAACGCGGTGCGGGCCTTGCTGGCGTCCTATCACCGCATCGACGACACGCACACCAGCACCGGGCTCTGGCTGGAGGCGACGGCCGCCCGGCAGTTCCGCACCAGCGGCGACGACATCGCCGCCAACCGCGACGCCGTGCTGCAGCGCGGGCGGGCCCAGGTGCGTTAGGAGGAAGCGATGCGTGCTCGCCGCTACGCCCTGCGTGCCCTCGGCGGCCTGACCCTGGCGGCCGCCGTGATCCCGGTGCCGCAGGCCGGCGCGGTGCCGCCCCCGGGTTTCCCCAACCTCGACAGCTTCACCTCCGTTGCCGCGGACGGCTACGCCACCACGCCCCAGGGCAGCGCGACCCGGATCAGCTTTGCGCCCACGCCGACGCTGGTGTGCGACTTCTACGGCGGCACGGCGCCCCCGCCGCAACCGTCACAGGACATCAAGTGCAGCGGCGACATGCCCGGCATGGACGACGTGCCGTTCCCCGGCGGCGGGCACACGAAGCCGGGTGACTGCGTCGTCGGCGCGGTGAACTTCAAGGGGCCGGGCTACGAGCTGAGCCGCATGACCTACAGCGGGTGCGAAGGCAACCCGCCCCCGTTGACATCCGGCGGCAAACCGTTGGCGGCGGGACAGAAGGTGTCGTACCTGAACGTGACGTGCGCCGTGGGCGCCGACAACCTGGTGGCCTGCCTGGACACCACCAGCGGCGACCACGGTTTCGTGCTGCAGCGCTCGGGAAGCTGGGCGTTCTAACGCGCGGTTAGCCGAGCGCCGCGCGCAGCGACGCGACCGCGTCGTCGATCGAACCGACGGTCGAATAGCCGGCGGCCAGCCGGTGGCCCCCGCCGCCGAACTCAGACGCGACGGCCGCCAGATCAACCTGCGCCTTGGCCCGCATCGACACCGACCAGTGTTGCGGGTCGACCTCCTTGAACACCGCCGCCACCTCCGCCTGCTGGGTGGTGCGGACGATGTCGACGATGCTCTCGACTTCCTCGGCGCGCGAGCTGATCCAGTCCCGGTGCTCGACGACCGCGTACACCAGCCCACGGCCGCCGGCCGCGTCCGGCACCAGTTGCGCCGAGCCCAGCACCCGCGACAGCAGCGGCAGCCACCCGAACGGGTGGGTGTCCATCAGCGTCCGGCTGACCGCGGCGTTGTCGACGCCGAGGTCGACCAGCCGGGCCGCCAGCCGAAGCGCCCGGGCGCTGGCCCAGCGGAACGATCCGGTGTCGGTGGTCAGGCCGGCGTAGATGCAGTGGGCGACGTCGCGGTCGATCGGCTCGCCCCACTCATCGAGGATGTCCGCGATCATCATCGTCGTGGAGTCCGCCGACACGTCGATGAAGTTGGCGCTGCCGAACAGATCGTTGGAGGCGTGGTGGTCGATGACCAGCGACGGGCGGCCCGGGCCGGCCAGGTCGCTCAGCTCCCCGAGCCGCTTGACGCTCGGAACGTCAACGGTCACAACCAGATCGACGTCGCGGCGCAGCTCGTCCGGGCGCACCAGCAGCTCACAGCCGGGCAACGAGGCCAGCGACTCGGGCAGCGACGCCGGCGCGGCGAAGCTGACCTCGACGCGCTTGCCGCACCGGTCCAGCACCAGCGCCAGGGCCAGCCCCGCGCCGATGGTGTCGGCGTCGGGGTGGACGTGGGCGATCACCGCGATCGACTCGGCGCGCGACAGCAACTCGACGGCGCCGCCGGCGTCGACACGTGCCCCGATCCGCGGGGCACTGGCCAGGTCAGTCTTCGGGTCGATCGTCGTCACCGGCGTTCCCGTCGCTCGCGTCCCCAGCCCCGCTTACCCGGTACGGATCGGCCTCCCCGGCCGGCTTGGCACCCGAGCGAACCCGCGCGAGATCGGCGTCCGCGGCGCGGGCACGCTCCAACAACTCGTCCATCCGCTGCACGCTGTCGGCCGTCGTGTCGCGGGTGAACGTCAGCGTCGGCGTGAAGCGCACGCCGGTGCCCGCCCCGACCTTGGTGCGCAGCGCGCCCTTGGCCCGCTCCAGCGCGGCCGCCGCGGCGGCATAGTCGGGCTCGTCGTCCAGCGTGCGGCCCATCACCGTGTAGAACACGGTCGCGTCGTGCAGGTCGGCGGTCACCTTCGCGTCGACGATGGTCACCCCGTCCAGGCCCGGATCCTTGATCTCGAACTCGATCGCCGAGGCGACGATGGTGAAGATCCGTTTGGCCAACCGGCGCGCCCTTGCGGGGTCCGCCATCAGCCGCGTTCCTTCTGCACCAGCTCGTAGGACTCGATGATGTCGCCTTCCTTGATGTCGTTGTAGCCCAACGTCATACCGCATTCGAAGCCCTCGCGCACCTCGGTCACGTCGTCCTTCTCGCGGCGCAGCGAGGTGATCGTGAGGTTGTCGGCGACCACGATGTTGTCGCGCAGCAGCCGGGCCTTCGCGTTGCGGCGCACCACCCCCGAGCTGATCATGCAGCCGGCGATGAGGCCGACCTTCGAGGAGCGGAACAGCGCCCGGATCTCGGCGCGGCCCAGCTGGTTCTCCTCGTAGATCGGCTTGAGCATGCCGCGCAGGGCCTTCTCGATCTCGTCGATCGCCTGGTAGATGACCGAGTAGTAGCGGATCTCCACGCCCTCGCGGTTGGCCAGCTCCGTCGCCTTGCCCTCGGCGCGCACGTTGAACCCGATGATGATCGCGTCCGACGCCGACGCCAGGTTGACGTTGGTCTCGGTGATGCCGCCGACGCCGCGGTCGATGACGCGCAGCGCCACCTCGTCGTCGACCTGGATGCCCATCAGGGCCTCCTCCAGCGCCTCGACGGTACCGGCGTTGTCGCCCTTGAGGATCAGGTTCAGCTGGCTGGTTTCCTTCAGCGCCGAGTCCAGGTCCTCCAGGCTGATCCGCTTGCGCGAGCGGGCCGCCAGGGCGTTGCGCTTGCGGGCGCTGCGCCGGTCGGCGATCTGCCGCGCGATGCGGTCCTCGTCGACGACCAGGAAGTTGTCACCGGCGCCGGGCACCGACGTGAACCCGATGACCTGCACCGGCCGCGACGGCAGCGCCTCCTCGACGTCCTCGCCGTGCTCGTCGACCATGCGGCGGACGCGGCCGTAGGCGTCGCCGGCCACCACCGAGTCGCCGACCCGCAGCGTGCCGCGCTGCACCAGCACCGTGGCGACCGGCCCGCGGCCGCGGTCCAGGTGCGCCTCGATCGCCACGCCCTGCGCCTCCATGTCGGGGTTGGCCCGCAGGTCCAGGGCGGCGTCCGCGGTCAGCAGCACCGCCTCCTCCAGCGCCTCGATGTTGGTGCCCACCTTCGCCGAGATGTCCACGAACATCGTGTCGCCACCGAATTCCTCTGGGACCAAACCGAATTCGGTGAGCTGCCCGCGGATCTTCTGCGGGTCGGCGCCCTCCTTGTCGATCTTGTTCACCGCCACCACGATCGGCACGTCCGCGGCCTGCGCGTGGTTGATGGCCTCCACCGTCTGCGGCATCACGCCGTCGTCGGCGGCGACCACCAGGATCGCGATGTCGGTCGCCTTGGCACCGCGGGCACGCATGGCGGTGAACGCCTCGTGACCCGGGGTGTCGATGAAGGTGATCAGCCGCTCGGTGCCGTCCAGGTCGACGGCGACCTGGTAGGCGCCGATGTGCTGGGTGATGCCACCGGCCTCACCCTCGCGGACGTTGGCCTTACGAATCGTGTCCAGCAGCCGGGTTTTACCGTGGTCGACGTGACCCATGACGGTCACCACCGGCGGCCGGGTCTGCAGGTCCTCCTCGCCGCCCTCGTCCTCGCCGTACGTCAGGTCGAAGGACTCCAGCAGCTCGCGATCCTCGTCCTCGGGGCTGACGACCTGCACGACGTAGTTCATCTCGCTGCCGAGCAGCTCGAGCGTCTCGTCGCCGACCGACTGGGTGGCCGTCACCATCTCGCCGAGGTTGAACAGCGCCTGCACCAGCGATGCCGGGTTGGCGTCGATCTTCTCGGCGAAGTCGGACAGGGACGCCCCGCGCGCCAACCGGATGGTCTCGCCGTTGCCGTGCGGCAGCCGCACACCACCGACGACCGGCGCCTGCATCGAGTCGTATTCCTGGCGCTTCTGCCGCTTGGACTTGCGGCCGCGCCGGGGCGCGCCGCCGGGGCGGCCAAACGCGCCGGCCGCGCCGCCGCGCTGTCCCGGGCGGCCACCGCCGCCACCGCCGGGACCGCCGGGACGGCCCCTGAAGCCGCCCCCGGGCGGGGCGCCGACGCCGCCGGCACCGCCGCGGTAGTTGCCGCCACCGCCGTCGGAGCGGCCGCCGGGCCCACCGGGCCGGCCGCCGCCGGGTCGCGGGGCGCCGGGCCGGGCCGGGCGGCCCTGACCCGCGGCACCGCCGGGCCGGGGCGGCATGCTGCCGGGCGAGGCGCCCGGCCGCGGCGCGCCGGGCCGGGGCGCCCCGGGACGGGGGGCCGGCGGGCGCGGGATGGGCCGGTCGACGGGTTGCGCCGACGAGAACGGGTTGTTGCCGACTCGGGGCGCGCGCGGCTTGGGTATCGGGCCGGGCCGCGGGCCCGGTGTCATGCCGGGCTGCGGGGCCGGGTGGGCCGGCTGTCCCGGTGTCGGCGCCGCCGGTTGCCCGGGCTGGGGCCGCGGGGGCGCGGGCGTCGCCGCGGGCGCTTCGGCCGTCGCGGCCGGGGCGCTCTGCGGGGCGGCGGGCTTGGCGGGCGCCGCGGTCGCTTCGCCGTTTCCGGCGGGCTTGCTGATCGCCTTGTCGAGGGCTCGATCAAGGGATTTGTCGAGCGACTTGGCGGGTGCCTTGGTGGCGGCCGGCTTGCTGCCGCCGAAGGACTCGCGCAGCCGGCGGGCTACCGGCGCCTCTACCGTCGACGATGCGGATTTGACGAATTCGCCCTGTTCATTCAGTCGGGCGAGGACTTCCTTACTGCTGACACCGAGTTCCTTGGCCAACTCGTGTACGCGGGCCTTACCTGCCACTACATCTCCTGTCTATGAGGCGACAGCAGTGGGCCGCGCGCCTCGGGTTTAGCTATGACGCATTGTCATCGGGACTTCACGGTGTGCTCATGTTCTTTGCTGCCTCTTCTGTTGCCGGGCGAATCGTGCACTGCCAAGTGCTCGACCACCGCGGATGTGTCCAGTGGACCGGTGATGCGCAACGCTTTGGTGAAAGCCCGCCGCCGAATCGCCTGTTGTGCGCACTGTGGCGCGGGATGCAGCCATGCACCCCGCCCCGGCAGGCTACTCCTGTCGTCAACGATCGCGGCGTATTCGCCGTTCCCCGTCGACACAGCCACCACGCGAAGCAGTTCGGCGGCCAGCTCTCGCTTTCGGCACCCCACACACGTTCGCACGGGGCCCGGAAGTTCGCGCTGGATCACGGCTCAGTCTAGCGTCACTTGACCGGAGGTCAGAACCGCCCGCGCGGGCCGGTTAGGTGAGGTCAGTGATCGTGTGCCACCGGGTGACCGGCGCCGTGGTCGGCGTGGCTCTCGGCGTGCCCCGGGGAATCCCCCCGAATGTCGATGCGCCACCCGGTGAGTCGCGCGGCCAGCCGGGCGTTCTGGCCCTCCTTGCCGATCGCCAGCGACAACTGGAAGTCGGGCACCACCACGCGGGCGGCCCGGGCCGTCTGGTCGATGACCGACACGGAGACCACCTTCGCCGGCGACAGCGCGTTGGCGACGAAGCGGGCCGGGTCCTCGTCGTAGTCGATGATGTCGATCTTCTCGCCGGAGAGCTCGCTCATCACGTTGCGCACCCGCTGCCCCATCGGGCCGATGCAGGCGCCCTTCGCGTTGAGGCCGGGAACGTTCGAGCGCACCGCGATCTTGGAGCGGTGCCCGGCCTCCCGGGCTACCGCCACGACCTCCACCGACCCGTCGGCGATTTCCGGGACTTCCAGCGAAAACAGCTTGCGGACCAGGTTGGGGTGGGTCCGTGACAGCGTGATCACCGGTTCGCGGGACCCGCGCGTCACGCCCACGACGTAGCAGCGAATCCGGTTGCCGTGCTCGTAGCTTTCGCCGGGGACCTGTTCGGCCGCGGGGATCACGCCCTCGGACGCCTTGGTCTCGCTGCCCATCCGCACCACGACCAGCCCGCGCGCGTTGGCCCGGCTGTCGCGCTGGATCACCCCGGCGACGATCTCGCCTTCGCGGGTGGAGAACTCCCCGTAGGTGCGCTCGTTTTCGGCGTCCCGGAATCGCTGCAGCATCACCTGTCGCGCGGTCGTCGCGGCGATGCGTCCGAAACCCTCCGGGGTGTCGTCCCATTCGCTGATGACGTTGCCGTCCTCGTCGGTCTCCCGTGCCATCACGCGAACGACGCCGGTTTTGCGGTCGATCTCGATGGTCGCGTCCATCTGATGGCCCTGGGTGTGCCGGTAGGCGGTGAGCAGCGCGGATTTGATCGTCTCGAGCAGCTCGTTGACCGAGATGCCCCGATCCACCTCGATCGCGTGCAATGCGGCCATGTCGATGTTCATGTTCCGGCCTCCGTCCTGTCCGGCCGCCCCGCCTCAGCCAATCCAGCCAGTTCCAGCTCCGCCCGGGCTGGTGGTGAAAACTCAACCTGCACAACGGCTTTCACGATTTCGGCGCGGGGGATCTCGCGTACGGTCCAGTCCCGGCCGGCGCGAACCACCAGCGTGACCGTGCCGTCGCGGGTTTCCCCGACCCGGCCGGTGAGCTGCGATCCGTCCGACAACGCGACCTCGACCTTGCGGCCACGGGCGCGGCGGAAGTGTTTCTCGCTGGTCAGCGGGCGGTCCACGCCCGGAGAACTGACCTCCAGCACGTAGCTGTCGCGGAAGGCGCCGACGATGTCCGAGCCGTCCAGCAAAGCCGACGCCGAACGGGACAGGGTGGCGATCGTGTCGAGGTCGAGGGGCTCGTCGCCGTCGGCGATCACGGTGATCCGCGGCGGACGCGCGCGGCCGTCGATGACCACGTCTTCGATTTCGTAACCGGCGCGCGCGAATTCTCCGTCGAGTAGCTCGATCACCTGCGTCTGCGAAGGTAGCCCGGTGGTCACGGCGAGCTCCTCATCTTGAGTTGTCCGGTCATCTGGCGGATGTCGCCACCCAGGTGGTTTCCGGGTGGTTTCCGGTGTCAGTCAGCTACCCACGATACGCCAGGAAACGCCCATAACGGCGTGATCGTGCGTGGTCACGGTCCTTGGACCGGCCCCCCTTCGCGCAATGGCAGGATGTTGCTGTGCCTAGCGCAGTACCGGTTACCAACCGGCGGGGTGTGCTCGCCGGCGCCGCAGCCCTTGCTGCGCTCGGGGTGGTCGCGTCCGCCTGCGGCGAACCGCAGCCGAAGCCGCCCGCCGTCGAAAACTTGTTGGGGCCGCTGGACCAGGCCCGCAAAGACAGCGCGCTGGCCGGGGCCGCCGCCACGGCCGTGGGTCTCGCGCCGCAGGTCGCGGCCGCGCTGACCGTCGTCGCGACCCAACGCGCCGCACACGCCCGCGCGCTGTCCACGGAGATCTCCCGGGCGGCGGGCAAGCTCACCGCGTCGTCGAGCGAGACCACGAGCCCCAGCCCCACCCCCACCGCGCCGCCGGGGCCGCCGCCGCCACCGCCGCCGGTGCCCGACGTGATCAACTCGCTGCGCGCGTCGGCGGAGAACGCCAGCCGGCTGGTGACGACGGAGTCCGGCTACCGGTCCGGGCTGCTCGCGTCGATCGCCGCGTCGTGCACGGCGTCCGCGACCGTGGCGCTGGTGCCCGGGGGGCCGTCGATATGAGTTCCGGCTCGATATGACAACAGGAAAAGACGCCGACAACGCGGCCCTGTGCGACGCGCTGGCCATCGAGCACTCGACGATCTACGGCTACGGCATCGTGTCCGCGCTGTCGCCGCCCAGCGTCAACGACATGGTGGTGGAGGCCCTGGGCCAGCACCGCCAACGCCGCGACGACGTGATCGCGATGCTGGCCGCGCGGAAGGTCAACGCGCCGGTCGCCGCCGCGGGCTACCAGTTGCCGATGCTGGTGGGCAGCCCGGCCGACGCGGCGCGGCTGGCGGCCCGCATGGAGAACGACTGCTCGACGGCGTGGCGCGCCGTCATCGAGCACGCGGAGACGGCGGACGACCGCGCGTTCGCATCCAACGCCCTGATGCAGAGCACGGTCATGGCCGCCAGGTGGAACCGCGTGCTGGGCGCCTGGCCCATCACGACCAGCTTCCCGGGCGGCAACGAGTAGTCCGCGCTACCGGTCCAGGGCCGCCACGATGTCGGTGGCCAGCGATTCGCCCACCGCGAGCTCGCGGGTCCCCCCGCCGAAGCGATCCCGCAACTCGACCACCCCGTCCGCCCAGCCCCGCCCCACCACGACGATCCGCGGCACGCCCAGCAGCTCGGCGTCCTTGAACTTCACCCCAGGCGACGCCTGGCGGTCGTCGAGCAGCACCTCGAGACCCAGCCGATCCAGATCGTCGGCCAGCGCGATCGCCCCAGCGCGGGCTTGGTCGTCCTTGTTGGCGATGACCAGGTGGACGTCGAACGGCGCCACGGCCGACGGCCACCGCAGGCCCAGCTCGTCGTGGTGCTGCTCGGCGATGACGGCCACCATCCGGGAGACGCCCAGGCCGTAGGAGCCCATGGTCAGGCGCACCGGCTTGCCGTCCTCGCCGAGGACGTCCACGGTGAAGGCGTCGGTGTATTTGCGGCCGAGCTGGAAGATGTGCCCGATCTCGATGCCGCGCGCGGACACCAGTGGGCCCGCCCCGTCCGGGGACGGGTCGCCGTCGCGCACCTCGGCGGCCTCGATGGTGCCGTCGGCCGTGAAGTCCCGGCCCGCCACCAGGCCGACGACGTGCCGGCCGGGCTCGTCGGCCCCGGTGATCCAGCTGGTGCCGTCCACCACCCGCGGGTCGACGAGATAGCGAACGCCGTTGTCCCGCAACGCTTTCGGCCCGATATAACCCTTCACCAGAAACGGGTACTTGGCGAAGTCGGCATCGTCGAGCAAGGCGTAGTCGGCCGGTTCCAGCGCCGCGCCCAGCCGCTTGTCGTCCACCTCGCGGTCGCCGGGCACCCCGACGGCCAGCAGCTCCCACTCGCCGCCGGGCTGGCGGACCTTGAGCAGGACGTTCTTCAAGGTGTCGGCCGCGGTGATCTCACGGCCCAGGTCGGCGCCGTTGGCCCAGGCGACCAGGGTGGCGATCGTCGGGGTGTCGCCGGTGTCGTGGACCACCGCCTCGGGCAGCCCGTCGATCGGGCGCGCCTCGGGGCGGGCGGTGACGACCGCCTCGACGTTGGCCGCGTACCCGGACTCCAGGCAGCGCACGAAGGTGTCCTCGCCGACTTCGCTCTCGGCCAGGAATTCCTCGGACGCGCTGCCGCCCATCGCGCCCGACACCGCCGACACGATGACGTAGCGCACCTGCAGCCGCTCGAAGATGCGCTGATACGCCTCGCGGTGCGCGTGATAGGCGGCCTTGAGCCCGGCGTCGTCGATGTCGAACGAGTAGGAGTCCTTCATCACGAACTCCCGGACCCGCAGGATGCCGGCCCGCGGCCGCGCCTCGTCGCGGTACTTGTTCTGGATCTGGAACAGCAACAGTGGAAAGTCCTTGTAGGAGCTGTACTCGCCCTTGACGGTCAGGGCGAAGAGCTCCTCGTGCGTGGGGCCCAGCAGGTAGTCGTTGCCGCGGCGGTCCTGCAGGCGGAACACGCCGTCGCCGTACTCGGTCCAGCGGTTCGTCGTCTCGTACGGCGCGCGCGGCAGCAGGGCCGGGAACAGGATCTCCTGCCCGCCGATCGCGTTCATCTCGTCGCGGACGATCCGTTCGATCTTGCGCAGCACCCGCAGCCCGAGGGGCAGCCAGCTGTACAGCCCGGGCGCGACGGGCCGGACGTAGCCGGCGCGAATGAGCAGCTTGTGGCTGGGCACTTCGGCGTCGGCGGGGTCGTCGCGCAGGGTGCGCAGGAACAGCTCGGACATCCGGGTGATCACAGCGGGCCAGCCTAGCCAGTGGCGTGGGCCTGCCGAAAATCGTCGCCCCGTGTGCCCGGAAACTCAGCTTCTCCTCAGCGGCGCGCGATACGTTGACGCGCATGGGCACGTCCGTGACGGGCGGGGGCTCCGGTGACCGGAGCCGGCCCGTGCTGGCGACCTTGACCGCTCTGTATTTGCTCGAGCTGATCGGAATCCTTTGCGCCGCAACGGCTGTCGCGGTCCACAGCGCCGGATTGCCGACGCTGGCCCTGCTCGGGGCGGCGGCACTAGTGGGCTGGCACGCGATGCGGCTGCTGCAGGGCCGACGGGTGTTGGGCGCGGCCGGCCTGGCCGTTCAGTCGATTCTGCTGATCGGCGCGATCGCGCTGGCGACCCAGCGACCGGCCGCGGGTGTGGCGGGGGTGGTGGTGGTGGCCGGCGTGCTCGCGGCGTGGGGCCGGCTGGGCAGGCCGGCCCGTTCGGTCCAGCCGGTGACGGCGCCGGCCGAGGTCCCGAGCGGGCCGGACGGGGTCAGGCCGGGACTCGGCGGCGTCGTCCTGGTGCTCCTCACGTCGGCGCTGGTGTTGGCCGCCCTGTCCGTGCGCGGCGGAATCGTGATCGGGATGGTCGTGCTGGCGGTCATCTTCATTCCGCTCGAGCGGCTGTTCGCGCTGCGGCCGCGCCGGATTCTGCGGGCGGGATGGCGTACCGACCTGGTGCACTACCTGGTCAACGGGGCCGCGCTCAAGGTGGGGACCGTCGTCGCGGTGGTGCTGGTCGGCACCGTGCTGCGGGCCTTCGTCCCCCCGCCCGTCCGGTCCGCGATCGCCGCAAGTCCGGGCTGGGCGCAGATCATCGCCGCGCTGGCGATCGCCACGGTCGGTGGCTATGCGGGGCACCGTGCGGCGCATGAGGTTCCGCTGTTGTGGCGGTTCCACCGCGTGCACCACAGCATCCGCGAAATGGACTGGCTCGCCGCCAGCCACCTGCATCCGCTGGATCAGATCTTCATCCGCTCCTGCGCGGTGCTGCCGCTGTATGCGCTGGGGTTCGGTCGAATCAGCCTGGGCGCGTTCGTCGTGCTGACCACGCTGCAGGCGATTTTCATCCACGCCAATGTGCGGCTCACGTTCGGCCCGCTGAGGTGGGTGATCGCGACCCCGCAGTTCCACCATTGGCATCACGCCCGCGATCCCCGGGCGTACAACTCCAACTACGCCGGGGAGTTCCCGGCCGTTGACGCGCTGTTCGGCACCCTGTACCTACCCGCCCACGGCTGGCCCGCGCAGTACGGCATCGACGAGGGCGAACCCGCGGGATATTTGCGGCAACTGGTGTGGCCGCTGCGGGCGGGGTGACCGCGCGCGAAGACGCGAAAGTGCAACTGGCAACGCATTCCCCGAGTAAGACCGTCGCTGCCGGCACTCTCGCGGCGAGTTACGGGAGCTTAGAGCTCGCCGGCGTCGAGCGCGTCCTTGACCTCTTGCGCGTGGGCGACCTGCTCGGGGGTGTAACCGATGAGCAGCGCCGCGCCGCCCACGATGACGGCCACGCCGGCCACCCACAGCAGCCCGTAGGTATAGCCGTGGTCGAGGGCCTGCAACTGCGCGGCGTTCATGAACTTCACCGGGCCGTTGGTGCCGCCCAGGTACAGCGTGCGTGAGGTGATCACGGCCTGGATGACGGCCAGCACCAGCGGGCCGCCCAGGCTCTGCAGCATCAGCGCGATCGCCGACACGGGGCCGATCTGGTCGAAGCCGACACCGGCGATCGCCGACAGGGTCAGCGGGACCACGCAAATGCCGATCCCGATCCCGCCCACGATGATCGGCAGCACCAGGTTGGGGAAGTACGGCACGCCGCGGTGCATGAAAAGCGAGCCGTAGATCATCGCCCAGAAGAGCAGCAGCCCGCCGCCGATCGTCAGCACCCGCGGTGAGAACCGCGACACCAGCTGCGACGACAGACCGAGGCCGATGCCCATCGCGATGACGAACGGGATGAAGCCGACACCCGCCCGCAGCGCGCTGTAGCCGAGGATGTCCTGCACGTACAGGCCGATGCACACCGTCAGGCTGAACATGAGTCCGCCGGCCAGGAAGATCGCGGCGAACGTGACCAGCCGGTTGCGGTCGCGGAACAGCTCGAACGGGACGACGGGGTTCGCGGCGGTGCGCTCGACGACGATGAAGGCCAGGGCCGCCGCCAGGGCCACCGCGGCCGAGCCGATGGTGGTGACCGAGACCCAGCCCTTCTCCGGACCCATCGAGAAGGCGAAGACGGCGGCAGTGCAGGCCAGCGTGGCCAGCATGGCGCCGGTCGCGTCCAGCTTCATCCGCTCCCGGTTGGTTTCGCGCAGCGCGGTGCGGGCCAGGTAGATCATCACCAGCCCGATCGGCACGTTCACCAGGAAGGCCAGCCGCCAGGACAGCTCGGTCAGCGCGCCCCCGACGACGAGGCCCATCACGGAGCCGATCGCGGTCATCGCGGCGAACACGGCCGTCGCGGCGTTACGAGCCGGCCCCTTCGGGAAGGTGGTCGCCACCAGCGCCAGACCGGTAGGCGACGCGATGGCCGAACCGATGCCCTGCAGCAGCCGGGCGATGACCATGGTCGCCTCGTCCCAAGCGACCGCGCACAGCACGGAGGAGATGGTGAACAGCGCGACGCCGACGATGAACGTGCGCTTGCGCCCGATGGTGTCGCCGAGGCGACCACCCAGGAGCATCAGCCCGCCGAACGTCAGCACGTACGCCGTGATCACCCAGCTGCGGCCGGCGTCGGAGAGGCTCAGGTCGTTCTGGATCCTGGGCAGCGCCACGATGGCGATGGTGCTGTCCATGGTCGCCAGCAGCTGCATGCCACCGATCGCGATCACGGCCGCGATGAAGCGCCACGAAGGCAGCCACGTAGGCGAATACCTGCCGATACGTGAGGAGGCGGTCTCCGCCGGCGGCGTAGCGCGCACCGGGGCCGGACGATCGGGGCGTGCGGAGGTCCAGTTTTGGGCCGCGCGCTCTGCGTCGTTGAGAGCCGTCATAATGGGTTACCTTACAGTAATCTTAAGAATCTTTTAAACGCCGAACGCAGCTACGGCCCCGATCACGATGATCGCCGGAGGTCGGATCCCCTCGGCGCGGATCTTTTCCGGCGTGTCGGCGAGGGTGGCCCGCAACGTGTGCTGAGCTGCGGTTGTCCCGTGCTGGACCACCAACACCGGCGTATCCGCAGGTCGGCCGCCCTTCAGCAGCACGTCGACGAACTGCTCGATGCGTTCGACGGCCATCAGCAAAACAATGGTGCCCCGCATCGCGGCCAATGCATCCCAATTCACTAACGATTCGGGGTGGCCCGGCGCAACGTGCCCGCTGACCACCACGAACTCGTGATTTATCGCCCGGTGCGTGACCGGAACGCCCGCCAGCGCGGGCACGCCTATGGCACTTGTCACACCGGGCACCACGGTCACCGGAATTTCGGCTTCGGCGCATGCCAGCACCTCCTCATACCCGCGCGCGAAGACGAAGGGGTCCCCGCCCTTGAGGCGGACGACGAAGCTGCCGGATCGGGCCCGCTCGATCATGACGTGGTTGATCGCGTCCTGGGCCATGGCGCGCCCGTACGGGATCTTGGCCGCGTCGATGACCTCCACGTGCGGCGGCAGCTCCGCGAGCAGTTCCGGCGGCGCCAGCCGGTCGGCGACCACGACGTCGGCCTGGGCGAGCAGCCGCCGCCCGCGCACGGTGATCAGTTCGGGGTCGCCGGGGCCGCCGCCGACCAGCGCCACCCCGCCGCGCACCACGTCGGAGCTCTCGGCCGTGATGAGCCCCTGCTGCAGGGCCTCCCGGATGGCCGACCGGATGGCCGCGGACCGGCGGTGCTCGCCACCGGCCAGCACCCCCACCGACAGGCCCGCGTAGCTGAAGGTCGCCGGGGTGACCGCGGTTCCCTCGACGGCGATGTCCGCGCGGACGCAGAAGATCTGATTGCGTTCGGCCTCGGCGACGACGGCGGCATTAACCCGGGCGTCGTCGGTGGCCGCGATCGCGTACCACGCCCCGTCGAGGTCGCCGTCGCGGTATTCGCGCACCGACAGGACGATTCCGCTCATCGCCTCGACGGCCGGGGTGGCGGTGCGCGTGATGACGTGTACGTCGGCGCCGCTGGCGATGAGCAGGGGCAACCGGCGCTGGGCGACGGTCCCGCCGCCGACCACGACGACCTTCTTGCCGGCCAGCCGCAGCCCGGCCAGGTAGGCGTTGTCGGTCACGCGGCAAGCCTAAGGGGTCGTGCATGGCCGGCCGGCGCGCGCGACGAAGCGCGCCACGGCGCCCGGCGCGGCGGCCGGGTGGGTGTGCAGGTACGACGCGTGCACGCCGGCGCGCACGGCGCCGTCGGAAACCGCCTGGACCTGATCACCCTGGTACACCCACGCCGGCTGGTAGCTCTGGGCGAAAGTCACTGCGGTCCGGTGGAATTCGTGCCCGACCACCCGCTCGCCGACGGAATACAGCGGCGAATCCACCACCGCGACGGCCTCACGGTAGGCCAGCGTGAGGTGCGGCGTGAAGTGCGCCGACCCGGCCAGCACCCCGCACATCGGTTGCCCGTCGAGCTCTGAGGCCAGGTAGATCAGCCCGGCGCATTCGGCGTGCACGGGCCCGCCGGCGGCGGCCAGCTCGTTGATCTGGCGGCGGACAACCTCGTTGGCGGACAGCTCCGCGGTGAACTGCTCGGGAAAGCCGCCGGGCAACAGGACCGCGTCGGTGCCGTAGGGCAACGCGTCGACGAGCGGGTCGAACTCGGCGACGTCGGCGCCGGCGGCGCGCAGCAGCTCCGCGTGCTCGGCGTAGGCGAAGCTGAACGCCTTTCCGGCCGCCACGGCGACGGTCGCGCGTGCGGCCGGCACCTCGCCCACCGCCGCGGCGGGGTCCCACGGCGCATCGGCGCAGCCGCAGCGGGCGGCCGCCACCACGGCGGCCAGATCGACGTGACGGGCGACCAGCGCGGTCATCGCCTGCACCGCGTCGTGCGCGCGGTGCCCGTACTCCACGGCCGTGACGAGCCCGAGATACCTTGTGGGCAGCTCCAATTCGGCGGTACGCGGGATGGCGCCCAACACCGGGACGCCGGCCTGCTCGCAGGCCTGTCGCAGCACCTGCTCGTGGCGGGGCGACCCGACCCGGTTGAGGATCACGCCGCAGATGCGGGTGGCCGCGTCGAAGGTCGAAAACCCATGCAGCAGCGCGGCGATGCTGTGACTCTGGCCGCGCGCGTCGACCACCAGGATCACCGGGGTGCCCAGCAGGCCGGCGACGTGGGCGGTGGAGCCCGCCGCGGGCGCGGTCGTTCCGATGCGCCCGTCGAAGAGCCCCATCACGCCCTCGATGACGGCGATGTCCGCGCCGCCGGTCCCGTGCGCATACAGCGGGCCGATGAGCCGCTCCCCCACCAACACCGGATCGAGGTTGCGGCCGGGGCGCCCGGCGGCCAGGCCGTGGTAGCCGGGGTCGATGAAGTCGGGGCCGACCTTGAACGGCGCGACGGCATGGCCCGCCGCGCGCAGGGCACCGATCAAACCCGTTGCGACGGTGGTCTTTCCGCTTCCCGACGCCGGCGCGGCGATGACCACCGCGGGGACCGGCGTCATCGCCCCACCCGGTGCCGCGAGCGCGCGCAAATTGACACCGAATACGGCGTGTCGCCGTACAAACACGCGCCCTCGTGGCGGCTCGCGGGGACGCTCACCACTCGATGCCCTTCTGCCCCTTGCGGCCCGCATCCATCGGGTGTTTGACCTTGGTCATCTCGGTGACCAGGTCGGCGGCGTCGACCAGCCGCTGGGGGGCGTCGCGGCCGGTGATCACCACGTGCTGGCGGCCGGGCCTGGCCAGCAGGGCGTCGACCACGTCGTCGACGTCGACCCAGCCCCACTTGAGCGGATAGGTGAATTCGTCCAGCACGTAGAAGTCGTGGCGCTGCGCGGCCAGCCGGCGCGCGATCTCGGCCCAACCGTCGGCCGCGGCTGCCGCGGGGTCGATTTCGCTGCCGGCCTTGCGCGTCCACGACCAGCCGGCGCCCATCTTGTGCCATTCGACTGCTCCGCCGGCGCCGTCGCGGTCGTGCAGCTCGCCGAGCCGGGCGAACGCCGCCTCCTCGCCCACCTTCCACTTCGCGCTCTTGACGAATTGGAACACGGCCACCCGCAGGCCGGCGTTCCACGCCCGCAACGCCATGCCGAATGCCGCCGTTGACTTTCCCTTGCCCGCACCGGTGTGCACCGCCAGCACGGGCGTGTTGCGGCGCGCCCGGGTGGTCAAGCCGTCGTCGGGCACTTCCAGCGGTTTCCCTTGTGGCATGGGGGCTCATCCTCGCTCAGGCCGCGCCGCGCACGGCGCGCGTCAGGTGATCGGCGCGCAACTGCTCGAGCCGCACCGCCGGCGCGCCGAGCTGATCCGCGAGTTGGCGGGCCAGCCCCAGCCGCACGTAGGACGTCTCGCAGTCCACGACCACCGCCGCGGCGCCTTCGGCGAACAGCCGCGCCGCCGCGATTCGGCTGCGCCCCAACGGGTCCGGCCCGGCGGTGGCCCGGCCGTCGGTGAGCACGACCACCAGTGGGCGTCGCGCGCGGTCGCGCGACTTTTCCCGGATGATCAGCTCGCGCGCGGCCAGCAGGCCCTCGGCCAGCGGGGTCTTGCCGCCGGTGTCGAAGCGGGCGAGTCGCCGTCCGGCGATGTGCGCCGAGGATGTCGGTGGCAGCAACAGCCGGGCCTGCTGTTGGCGGAAGGTGATCACCGCGACCTTGTCCCGGCGCTGGTAGGCGTCGCGCAGCAGCGACAGGGTGGCGCCGCTCACGGCGGCCATGCGATCGCGGGCGGCCATCGAGCCCGACGCGTCGACGACGAAGATCACCAGGTTGCCTTCGCGCCCTTCGCGGATGGCGCGGCGGACGTCCTGCGGGCCGGGCCGCAGCGGACCCGTTCCGGCGCGCTCGGCGGCCGCCATCAGGGTGGCGAATAGGTGCAGCCCGTGCGCGCCGGGGGCGGTGTCGCCGCCGTCGGTGGCGGCCACCACCATGCCGGAAGTGTTGCGCGCCCGCGACCGCCGTCCCGGCGCGCCGTCGCCGACGCCGGGCACCGTCAATGCCCGGGTGCGAAACGTCGCCGACGGCGGCGCGCTGGGTTTCGTCGACGATCGCGGCTTCGAATTCACTTGCGGTTCAGGCGCTTCGGTGGCCTGCCCGCCCCCGGGCGGGTCGGGATCGGGCTCGGGGTCTTCGGAACCGGCTTGCGCCAGGGCCTCGTCCAGCTGGTCGCGATCGATGCCGGGCTCGTCGAACGGGTCGCGGCGGCGCCGGTGCGGCAACGCCAGCTCGGCCGCCACCCGGATGTCCTGCTCCTCGACGGCGGTGGCGCCGCGCCACGCGGCGTGCGCGACCGCGGTGCGGGCCAGGACCAGGTCCGCCCGCATGCCGTCGACGTCGAACGCCGCGCACAGGGCGGCGATGCGCCGTAATTCGTTGTCCGGCAAGGCCACCTGGTCGACGAGGGCCCGGGCCGCGGCGATCCGGCGGGCCAGTTCCGCGTCGGCGTCGGCGTAGCGGGCCGCGAACGCGTCCGGGTCCGCCTCGTAGGCCATCCGCTGCCGGACCACCTGCATCCGCACGTCGACGTTGCGCGACGCGTGCACGTCGACGGTGAGGCCGAACCGGTCCAGCAGCTGGGGACGCAGCTCGCCCTCCTCCGGGTTCATCGTGCCGATCAACACGAAGCGCGACTCGTGCGAGTGGGAGATGCCGTCGCGCTCTATGTGCACCCGTCCCATCGCGGCGGCGTCGAGCAACACGTCGACCAGGTGGTCGTGCAGCAGGTTGACCTCGTCGACGTAGAGCACGCCGCCGTGGGCGCGCGCCAGCAGCCCCGGGGAGAACGCGTGCTCGCCGTCGCGCAGCACCCGCTGCAGGTCCAGCGAGCCGATGACGCGGTCTTCTGTTGCGCCGAGCGGCATTTCGACCAGCCCGGCGTCGGAGCTCCCGGTCGCTGCGGACAGCAGCGCCGCCAGCCCGCGCACGGCCGTCGACTTGGCGGTGCCCTTCTCGCCGCGGATGAGCGCGCCGCCGATCTCCGGGCGCACGGCGCATAGCAGCAGGGCCAGCCGCAGTTGGTCGTGCCCGACGATCGCACTGAACGGATACGGCTTCACGGCGCCTCCGCCAGACCGGAGCCGGGCCTCACCATCGGGATGTGCGGGATGCCGTCGTCGACGAAATCGTCACCGGCCCGGACGAATCCGTGCTGGGCGTACATGTCGGCCAGGTATGCCTGGGCGTCGATCCGGCACGGATAATCGCCGACCTCGGCCAGCGCGGCGCGCAGCAGCCGGGTGGTGTGGCCCTGGCCGCGGGCGCTGCGTTTTGTGCACAGCCGCCCGAGCCGAAAGGCCTTCTCGCCGCCGGCGTGCTCCTCCATCAACCGCAACGTGCAGATCACCTCGCCGTCGGGCGTTTCCAGCCAGAAGTGCCGCGTTTCGGCGAGCAGGTCGCGCCCGTCCAGCTCCGGATAGGGGCAGGCCTGCTCGACGACGAACACCTCCACCCGCAGCTTGAGCAACTCGTAAAGGGTCGCGGCGTCAAGGTCTTTCGACCAGGCGCGGCGCAGCGCTTCGCTCATTGGCGCCACTCTCCCCCGCAGGCGGGAGGTGCCCCCACCCCATCGCTTCGTCCCCCGCAAGCGGGAGGTGCCCCCACTGCATCGTCGCCGGCGCGACTCACGATGCCTCCAGCCCCAGCGCCTTGGTCCCCCACGACCAGACGTCCTCGAACAGCGCGGGCTCCCGGGACAGCTCCGTCCCCAGCGACGGCACCATCCCCTTGAGCGCCGGCAACCACGAGGCATACCGGTCGGCGAAGCAGCGCTGCAGGACGTCGAGCATGGCCGGCACCGCGGTCGACGCCCCCGGGGAGCCGCCCAACAGGCCGGCGATGCTGCCGTCGTCGGCGCTGAGCACGGTGGTGTTGAAGTCGAGCGCCCCGCCGCGGCGCCTGTCGCGGCGAATCACCTGAACCCGCTGGCCGGCCACCGTCAGCTCCCAGTCCGAATCGGTTGCGGTGGGCGCGAATTCCCGCAGCGCGCGCACCCGGTCGGGCTCGGAGAGCCGCAACTGGCCGATCAGGTAGTTGAGCAGCGTCAGCTGGGTGGCCCCGACGCCGAGCATCGACACCAGGTTGTCCGGCTTGACCGAGCGGGGCAGGTCGGTGAAATGACCGTGCTTCAAGAACTTCGGCGACCAGCCGGCGAACGGCCCGAACACCAGCCACGACTTGCCATTGACGAAGCGAAGGTCGAGATGCAGCGCACCCAGCGGCGGCGCGCCCGGCGCCGGGGCGCCGTACACCTTGGCGCGGTGTGCGGCGGTGAGCGCCGGGTTGTCGGCGCGCAGGAACCGGCCGCCGATCGGGAAGCCGGCGTACCCCCTGACCTCCTTGATGCCCGACTTCTGCAGCAGGGGCAGCGCGTCTCCCCCGGCGCCGACGAACACGAATTTGGCGTTCAGCCGGCGCCTTTCGCCCGTGCGGCGGTTGCGCACCAGCAGCGTCCAGCTGCCGTCGGATTGGCGGGTCAGGTTGCGGGCCTCGTGACCGAACAGCGCCGTCGCACCGCCCCGCACGCAGTAGCTGACGAGTTGTCGTGCCAGCGAACCGAAGTCGACGTCGGTGCCGTCGGCGGCCCAGTTGAGCGCGGTCGGCTCGGAGAAGTCACGTTTGGCCGCCATGAACGGCAGGCGCCGGGCGAACTCGTCGGGGTCGTCGATCAATTCGGTGCGCGCGAACAGCGGGTTGTGGGCCAGCGCGCGCTGCCGCCGCCGCAGGTAGTCCACGCGCTGCGCCCCGCGCACGAAGCTGGCGTGTGGGACCGCGTTGAGGAAGCCGCGGTCGGTCAGGATGCCGTTCTCGACGGCGTACGCCCAGAACTGGCGGGTCACCTGGAACTGCTCGTTGATGCGGACGGCTTTGGTGATGTCGATCGAGCCGTCGGGGTTCTCCGGCGTGTAGTTCAGCTCGCACAGCGCGGAGTGCCCGGTGCCGGCGTTGTTCCAGGGGCTGCTGCTCTCGGCGGCGACGGCGTCTAGCCGCTCGATCAGCGTGATCGACCAGTCGGGTTCCAGCCGACGCAGCAATGCGCCCAGCGTGGCGCTCATGATGCCCGCACCGACCAGCACGACGTCGGCGCGTGCGGTTCTGGCTGGGCCTGACACCGTCCCAGGTTATCCCGGGCCTATCAGGAGCTAACGACGTGCGGCCCACCCGCAACCGGCAGAACATTTAAGCTGGCCTCGTGACTGGCGGGGCGACTGGCTGGGTGCCCGATGTACTCCCCGGCTATTGGCAGCGCACGATCCCGCTCGGGCTCGACCCCGTCGGCGAGGGCGAGATCGTGGCGACGCTGGTCCGCCGCGGCGAGCCGTCGGACGCGCGGCACGCAGTCCTGGCCGTGCACGGCTACACCGACTACTTCTTCCACACTGAGTTGGCGGATCGCTTCGCCGAGCGTGGCTTCGCCTTCTACGCGCTGGACCTGCAGAAGTGCGGCCGATCGCGCCGCGACGGCCAGACCCCGCATTTCATCACCGACCTGGCTCACTACGACGCCGAACTCGAGCACGCGTTGGCGGCCATCCGCGAACCCGGCCCCTCCGGCCGGCGAGCCAAGGTCCTGGTCTACGGCCATTCCTCCGGCGGGCTCATCGTGCCCCTGTGGCTGGACCGGCTGCGCCGGCGCGATCCCGCGGCGCACGCCGGCGTCGGCGGCCTGGTCCTCAACAGCCCGTTCCTCGACCTGCACGGCCCCGCGGTGCTGCGCCACTCGGTGACCGCGGCGGTGATCGCCGGCCTGTCCCGGGTGAAGTCGAAGGGCGTGGTCCGCGGATCCACCGAAGGCGGCTACGGCACCACCCTGCACCGTGACTACCACGGCGAGTTCGACTACAACCTGCAGTGGAAGCCGCTGGGCGGCTTCCCGATCACCCTCGGCTGGTTGCACGCCATCCGCCGCGGCCAGGCGCGCCTGCACCGCGGGCTCGACGTCGGCGTGCCCAACCTGATCCTGCGTTCCGACCGCACCGTGCGCGAAACCAACGACCCGGCGTCCATGCAAACCGGCGACGCGGTCCTCGACGTCACCCAGATCGCCAAGTGGGCGGGGTGCATCGGCAATCGCACCACCGTCGTCCCGGTGCCCGACGCCAAACACGACGTGTTCCTCTCGCTGACCCAACCGCGACGCACCGCTTATCGAGAACTGGACCTGTGGCTGGACCACTACCTCGGCAGCCAAAACAGCCCCGCGCCGGCGTCCCCGGGGAAGGGGTGACGGCCCGAGCATGGAAACATACGACATCGCGATCATCGGAACCGGTTCGGGCAACACCATTCTGGACGACAGGTACGCCGGCAAGCGCGTCGCCATCTGCGAGCAGGGCACCTTCGGCGGCACCTGCCTCAACGTCGGGTGCATCCCGACGAAGATGTTCGTCTACGCCGCCGAGGTCGCGGCCACCGTGCGCGAGGCGGGCCGCTACGGCGTCGACGCGCACATCGACGGGGTGCGCTGGGACGACATCGTCTCGCGTGTCTTCGGGCGCATCGACCCCATCTCGATGAGCGGCGAGGAGTACCGGCGCTCGTTGCCCAATGTCGATCTGTACGAACGGCACACCCGGTTCAGACCGGTCCAATCCGACGGGCGATACCTGTTGCGCACCGACGCGGGCGAAGAATTCACCGCCGATCAGGTGGTGATCGCCGCGGGCTCGCGACCGGTGATCCCCTCGACCATTCTTGCGTCTGACGTGCACTACCACACCAGCGACACCATCATGCGCATCCCCGAACTGCCCGAGCACCTGGTGATCATCGGAAGTGGTTTCGTGGCAACGGAGTTCGCGCACGTGTTTTCCGCACTCGGCACCCGGGTCACCCTGGTGGTCCGGGGCTCCACGCTGCTGCGCCACTTCGACGACACGATCTGCAAACGGTTTACCCGCATCGCCTCGCGCAAATGGGAGCTGCGCACCCACCGGATGGTCGCTCGCGCCGCCAACCGCGGCGCCGGCGTCGCCCTCGAGCTCGACGACGGCTCCACCCTGAACGCCGACGTGCTGCTGGTGGCGACAGGCCGGTTGCCCAACGGCGACCTGCTGGACGCCGAGCAGGCCGGTATCGACGTCCAGAACGGCCAGGTGGTGGTCGACGAATACCAACGCACCTCGGCGCGCGGCGCTTTCGCGCTCGGCGACGTCTCGTCGCCGTACCAGCTCAAGCACGTCGCCAACCACGAGGCCCGCGTCGTGCAGCACAACCTGCTGTGCGACTGGGACGACACCGAGTCGATGGCGGTGACCGACCACCGATTCGTGCCGTCTGCGGTGTTCACCGATCCCCAGCTGGCGACCGTCGGCCTTACCGAAAACCAGGCCATCGCACGCGGATTCGACATCTCGGTCGCCGTCCAGGACTATGGCGACGTCGCCTACGGCTGGGCGATGGAGGACACCACCGGCATCGTCAAACTCATCGCCGACCGCAACACCGGGTGCCTGTTGGGCGCGCACATCATGGGCCACCAGGCGTCGTCGCTCATCCAGCCGTTGATCCAGGCGATGAGCTTCGGGCTGACCGCCCCGGAGATGGCGCGCGGGCAGTACTGGATTCATCCGGCGCTGCCCGAGGTGGTCGAGAACGCGCTATTGGGCCTGGGCTAGCGGCGATCGTGCTGGCACTGCGGGCACAGCCCGTGCAGCGTCAGGCCGGCGGCCTCCGACAGCGCGAAGGAACTGCCCGCCATCGCGTGCTCGAGGGCCGAGCTCAGCTGCCGGGCGGGCACCTCGATGATCGAGCCGCACCGCGTGCACACCGCGTGGTGGTGGGGGGCGGTGGCCAGGCCGTAGGTGGTCACGCCGCCCTCCAGGGTCAGCGCGTGCAGCACGCCCTGATCGACCAGCGTCGTCACGGTGCGGTAGATCGTCGCCACGTCGGGCGGCTGGGTGCCGGGCGGCAGGCACGCGCGCACCCGCTGGTGGATCTCCGCCACCGGCAGGTGCCCGTTGACCGGCTCGAGCACCGCCAACACCTGGATCCGCGACGCCATGCGCCGCAGCCCGTGGGCCCGCAGGAGGTCACCTATCCGTTGGGTGACGGCCGGGTCCAGCGCCGGGGACTTGGGCGTCATGTTCCCAGTGTCGCGGCCGACACCCGGGATTGCCAGTTTTCACCGCGCCGGCTCCTGCAATCCACTTGCACTTGGCTCGCGGCCCCTCCTAGTGTCGTGATGGTGGCCAGCAAGCTTCGAAGCGCGTTGGCGCCGGCGGAGTGGTGGCGGCTGGGATCGATGCTGGCCGTGATCGCCGCGCTGCACCTGATCGGCTGGGGCACCCTGGTTCTGCTCGTCGATCCGGCGCGACTCAGCGTGGGGGGCAAGGCTTTTGGCGTCGGCGTCGGCCTGACAGCCTACACCCTCGGCATGCGGCACGCCTTCGACGCCGACCACATCGCCGCCATCGACAACACCACCCGCAAGCTGATGAGCGACGGGCAGCGCCCGCTTGCCGTCGGCTTCTTCTTCTCGCTGGGCCACTCCACGGTGGTGTTCGCGCTCGCGCTGCTGCTGGCGACCGGGGTCAGGGCCGTCGTCGGACCGGTCGAGGACGACTCCTCGACGCTGCATCACTACACCGGCCTGATCGGCACCAGCGTGTCCGGCGTCTTCCTCTACCTGATCGCGGCCCTCAACGTCGTCGTGCTGATCGGCATCCTGCGCGTGTTCGCGCGCCTGCGCCGCGGTCACTACGAGGAAGCCGAGCTCGAGCAACAGCTGCACAACCGCGGGCTGATCAACCGGTTCCTCGGCCGCGTCACCCGATCGATCACCAAGTCCTGGCACCTCTACCCGGTCGGGCTGCTCTTCGGGCTGGGTTTCGACACCGCCACCGAGATCGCGCTGCTGGTGCTGGCGGGCACCAGCGCCGCGGCCGGCCTGCCGTGGTACGCCATCGTGTGCCTGCCGGTGCTGTTCACCGCCGGCATGTGCCTGCTGGACACCATCGACGGATCGTTCATGAACTTCGCCTACGGCTGGGCGTTCGCCAGCCCGTTGCGCAAGATCTACTACAACATCACCATCACCGGGCTGTCGGTGGCGATCGCGCTGCTGATCGGGACCGTCGAGCTGCTCGGGCTGTTCGCCGGCCAGCTGGGCTGGCGGGGCCCCTTCTGGCAATGGCTGGGCGGCCTCGACCTCAACGCCGTCGGCTTCGCCGTCGTCGGCATCTTCGTGCTCACCTGGGCGGTCGCCCTGCTGGTGTGGCGCTACGGGCGGTTCGAGGAAAAGTGGGCGCCCTCAGCGGGGGCCGAGTCCGCAACTTAGCCAGTGGTGGTTGATTGCCGGCGGGCGCGGTAGTCTTCACCCCGCAGCTGGTTTGCCAAGGGCCTGTAGGCCCGAGGCATCGAGCGGTGTGCGCTAGGTGCAGGCGCATCGTGAGAGGGAACCCGGTGGAAATCCGGGACTGTCCCGCAGCGGTAAGCAGGAACGACCGCCGTCATCGGCACTGGTTCGCAGGAGGTCTGCGACTGGGAAGCGACGGCCAGTAGGTACACCTTCGGGTGGGAGCCTGTGAGTCCGAAGACCTGCCAGTTGTGCCGGGCGCGCCGCGTCCGGCGCGCGTCGCCTCGTGGATTGGGCGGATGGCTGCACGATATTGGGAGGCGCCCCGCGGGCGCGCGTTGTCCCAGTCGTTCGGCGACGTCCTCAAGGGTGACGAGCATCCCGCCGCATTGAAGGACGTCATCACATGGCACCCCTACCCTTTAGCGCCACCATCCTCGGCGCTCCCCGCATCGGCCCGAACCGCGAGCTCAAACGCGCGACCGAGAAGTATTGGGCCGGCGACATTCCCCGCGCCGCGTTGGAGTCGGTTGCCGCGGATCTCCGTCGCGCATCGCGCGCCGCGCTCGCTGCCGGCGGACTGGATTCGATCCCGGTCAACACCTTCTCCTATTACGACCAGGTGCTGGACACCGCCGTCCTGTTTGGTGCGCTACCACCCCGCGTCGCATCGATCGAGGATGACCTCGACCGATATTTCGCGGCGGCCCGTGGCACCGCGACGATCGCCCCGCTGGAGATGACGAAGTGGTTTGACACCAACTACCACTACATCGTGCCCGAGATCGGGCCAAATACCACATTTTCGTTGCACCCCGAGAAGGTGCTACACGAACTCAAAGAGGCTCAGGCTCAAGGTATTCCGGCCCGACCGGTGCTGGTTGGCCCGATCACGTTCCTTGCGTTGAGCAAGGCGGTGGACGATGCCGGACCGCCGATTGGACGCCTCGACGAGTTGGTGGCGCTGTACGTAGAGCTGTTGGCACTGTTGGCCGATGCTGGCGCCAGCTGGGTGCAGCTCGACGAGCCGATCCTGGTGACAGACCAACTCGATAACGCGGCCGAACATGCCGAGCGCGTCTACGCGGCGCTGGCGAGCGCCGCGCGCCGTCCCGCGATTTTTGTCGCGACCTATTTCGGTGCGCTCGACGGTGCGCTGCCGGCCTTGGCCCGCACGCCGGTGGAGGCGATCGGAGTCGATCTGGTGGCGGGCGGTGCCCAGGCGGTCGCCGCGGTTCCCGAACTGGCTCACAAACTCTTGGTGGCCGGCGTCGTCGACGGCCGCAATATCTGGCGCACCGATCTCGAGGCTGCGCTCGGCACGTTGGCGTCCCTATTGGGTGCGGTGGCCTCACTGGCGGTGTCCACGTCATGCTCGACGTTGCACGTCCCGTACTCGCTGGACCCGGAGGACGGCCTGGACGACGCGCTGCGTACCTGGTTGGCGTTCGGCGCCGAGAAGGTCTTCGAGGTCGCCACGCTCGCGGTGGGGTTGCGTGATGGCCGCGAGGCGATCGCCGCGGAGATCGAAGCGTCCCACTCTGCCGCAGCCTCCCGCGCGCGCGACCCGCGCTTGCGCGTGGGCGAGATTCGGGCGCGTCTGGACTCTGTGCTGGCTGCTGGCGTGCACCGTGGCCCAGCTCCGCGGCGGCGCGACATCCAGAACGCTCGCCTGCACCTGCCGCCCCTGCCGACGACGACCATCGGGTCCTATCCGCAGACGCCGGCGATCCGCAAGGCCAGGGCAGCGCTGCGGGCCGGTGAGATCGACAAGGCCGAGTACGAACGGCGGATGAAAGCCGAAATCATCGACGTCATCGCGCTGCAGGAGGAACTGGGCCTCGATGTTTTGGTGCACGGCGAGCCCGAGCGCAACGACATGGTGCAGTACTTCGCCGAGCAGCTCGAGGGCTTCTTTGCCACACAGAACGGGTGGGTGCAGTCCTACGGCACCCGCTGCGTGCGGCCGCCGATCCTCTACGGCGATGTCGTGCGGCCGAAACCGATGACGGTCGACTGGATCACCTACGCCCAGGCGCTGACCGACAAGCCGGTCAAGGGCATGCTGACGGGCCCGGTCACCATCCTGGCGTGGTCGTTCGTGCGTGACGATCAGCCGTTGGCCGACAGCGCCAATCAGGTCGCGTTGGCTATCCGTGATGAGACCGTGGATCTGCAGTCGGCGGGGATCGCGATCATCCAAGTTGACGAGCCGGCGCTGCGGGAGCTGCTGCCGCTGCGCGCGAAAGATAAACAGGCCTACCTGTTCTGGGCGGTGCGAGCGTTCCGGCTGGCGACCTCCGGGGTCGGTGACGCCACCCAGATCCATACGCATCTGTGCTATTCGGAGTTCGGTGAAGTGATCGACGCGATCGCCGATCTGGACGCCGATGTCACCTCGATCGAGGCGGCTCGCTCGCACATGGAGGTGCTCGACGACCTCAACGCCATCGGTTTCGCCAACAGCATCGGGCCGGGCGTCTACGATATCCATTCCCCTCGGGTACCGACGAAAGACGAAATGGTCGCGGCGTTGCGCAACGCACTTAATGCCGTTCCCGCCGAACGGCTTTGGGTGAACCCGGACTGCGGGCTCAAGACGCGCAGGACAGAGGAAGTGACGGAGTCATTGCGCAACATGGTCGACGCCGCGAAAGCGCTACGTAGCTAACGAAGTTGGTGTTGGGCCGGAATTGCGGACCCGGCCCAACACCGACACCGGTTAGGCGAGGACAATTCTCCATTCGGGTCTTCTCGGGTGTTTCTTGTTGCAAACCCGCGCCTGTACGTGAGGATGAGACTATGCATCCCAGGCTGACCATGCGTGTGGAACGAACTCGGTCGATCCCGGTCCTTCTCTGGCAGTTCGGCGAGCCTCGACTGTGCATCTCGTCGGGCCCGCTCGGGGGCGGCATCGGCGCCCGGGATTGGGTGGTCAACGCAACAGTCCCCCTCGATTACAACCGGATCGACCCGGAGCGCCACTTGACTGAGATTGGTAGCGCGCTCGCACTCGTCGGCTCTGGTTGCGGGCTGCTCACTGCGGTCGACGTGACTCGGCACCATCACGCCGGCGACAGCGGTGTGCACGCCGCCGCAACAGTTGGGCTCTCCAACCCGGCCTGGGCGGCCGCCCCCGACCAGCACTTCCGCCGCGAGTTGCCGTCCGGCGTCCAAACAACCGACGGTGACGGGCATCGGGTGGGGACGATCAACATCGTGGTTGCGGTGCCGGTGCGGCTGTCTGAGGCGGCCCTCGTCAACGCTGTGGCGACTGTAACGGAGGCGAAGGTGCAGGCGTTGCACGACGCCGGGGTGCGGGCCACCGGAACCGCCTCGGACGCGATCGTTGTGCACTGCCCCACGGGCGGGGCTCCGGAGACTTACGGCGGGCCGCGCTCGGCGTTCGGCGCCCGTATCGCGCGAGCGGTGCACGCGGCCGTGCTTGCCGGTGCTCGGTCCTGGCTTGCAGGATCCTCCGAGCGGCGCTACGACCTGTGAACGCGCAAACCCTCGTCGGCGCGGGCGGTGTCGAATTCGCCAACCGCTGACTGGTATCGATCAGACCGCGACTGTCCACCGCGTTTCACACGGTGTCAGAACCCCCGTCGGATGGGTCGCGCGGCGTCGGTGAGTCGCCGCTCCAGGTGCCCGGAATCATCGGCATGCGCGGGCCGTCGCCGAAGGCATCGTCGGCGAGCGTGGCCAGCCCTGCTGGTCTGGAGACGGTTTCGGCGGCGGTTCCGGCGAACCCCTGAGGCCCCGCGCCCGTAGCCGATGCCGCCACCGCGGCAACCGGGTCGGCGCCCGCATCGCTTTCGTCTTGCAAATCCATGTATTCGTAACCGCGCCCGAGCATTTGCGCCCTCGTGCGCCGGCGCCGCGGCGTTCTGTCCTTCTCTATGGGTATCGCCGCGCTCGCCGGCGCCGCGGCGCTGTCGGGTTGCCGCGCCTTCCTTCGCGCCTTGCCGGCGGCCGCCGCGCCGGCAACCGCGCTCAGGTCGCCCACCAGATAGGCGAGGTCCTCCATGCCCGCGGGCATGGTCGCACCGATACCCGCACCGATGCCCGCTCCGGTCGTCGTCGGTGGGGTGGCCGACGGCGGGGGCGCCGCGGGTGTGGCGGCCGGCGCGGTGGCCTCCACGGGAGCCGGCGTCGGAGAAGAGGCGGGGGTCGGGATGCTGGGCGACAGTGCGAGGAGCGGCGGCATGATCGGCGGCGCGACGGGGGGTACCGGGGGCAGGGAGGTCAGTCCCGCCAGGCCGGCGAGGCCGATCGGCGCCACCGCGCCGGCGGCCAACGTCACTATCGGAGCGGTTATCAGGGGCACGAAAACCGTCAGGACCACGGCGGTCTGCTCGAGCAGCGTCTTGAGCAACGCGATGGTGTCGGTGATGATCGTGCCGACGGCTTCGACGGTGGTGAACAGGATGGTGAAACCGATCGTCGCGGGATCGCCGCTGGCGAGCGCCGCCGTCATATCCAGTCCGATGAAGAAGAAGGTTTCGGATAGATACGCGACATACGAGCCGATGTCCATCGGGTAGCCCAGGGCGAACGCGATGTTGGTCGGACTGAGGAAGATCAGTGGGTTGCCCAGCAGGGGCAGGTAGGGATCAAACCCGGAAAACATCGCCGCGAAGAAGGGGTTGTTGTACAGCGCGTTGCTCAGCGGTTCTAACACGTTGTTCCAGTAGTCGACGAAACCAATCTTCGTCAGCCAGGCCATGACCTGGTTTTCCGTGTCGGGAGGCAACGGAAATTCTTTGTAGAACGCTTCCACCAGCGCATGGAAATTCACGATCTTCGGCGCCGCCGGCACCTGCGGTGACGAGGCCACCGCGGCGGTCGAGGCCGCGTGGTAGGTACCGATCACGGTCGCGGCCTGAACCCACATCCGTACGTAGTCAGCTTCGTTCAGTGCGATGGGGATGGTGTTGATGCCGAAGAAGTTTGTCGCCAGCAACACCGCGTGGGTGGCGTGGTTGGCGGCCAGCTCGGCCAGGGTGGGCATCGCGGCGAGGGCGGTCGCGTAGGCGGTGGCCGCAGTTTCCTGCCGGACGGCCGTCGCCGCGCTGTCGGCGGCGGCTTGCGTGAGCCAAGCGATGTATGGGGCGTGGCCGGCGGCATACGCCGCCGCGCTCGGGCCCTCCCATGCCGCGGCCTGTACTCCCGCCAGCAGCGCGGTCAGCTCCTCGGCCGTCTCGGTGTACGCGATGCTCAACCCCCTCCACGACTCCGCCGCGGCCAGTAGCGGACCGGGCCCCGGCCCGCTGTTCAGCAGTGCCGAATGGACCTCTGGCGGTGAAGCCATCCAGATTGGGCCGGTCATCGGAGACGACCGAATTCGACAGTGGTGTTTGCACAACGAGATTGCAGCGCCATGACAGCCAGCTCTCTCCGGGGTACTCCGCCCCGGGCTAGCAGGACACGATGACGCGAGTCTCCTGGCTCTCGGATCGCTGCTCGCCTCGCCTTCCGACCGGTGGCCGTGGCTTCGTGAGGTCCGCTCCCCGATGACAGTGGCGGGACCGCGCCGGATTCGCACCGGCTTCCTGCGTCGTCATCGCCTTACCCGAGATATTGTCGCACCCCGACACCGTCCCAGGCCTGAACTTGCCAGAATCGGGCAAACCCAGACCAGACGGAACGGAGGTGGATACGGTCCAGGCCAACACGAGCGCCTTGGTGGACGACTTCGACGGAATCGAAGCAAGTAGCAAGCTTGCCGCATAGTCAGCTGATCACCATCAGGAGGTCGCCGCCTTCAACTTGCGCGGTACGAGATACCGCGACGCTAACGACCTTTCCGGATTTAGGTGCGGTGACCGCGGCTTCCATTTTCATTGCCTCGATGGTTGCGACGGTCTGGCCCGCTTGGACTTCCGCGCCTATGTCGGTCGTGACGGTGACGACGCCGGCAAAAGGGGCGGGAATGTGATCGGGGTTGGAGTGGTCGGCCTTATCGGCGGTCGGTACGTCGGCGGTGATGCCGCGGTCGCGCACCAGCACAGGGCGCAATTGCCCGTTGAGAATGCACATTACGGTGCGCATTCCGCGTTCGTCGGGCTCGGAGATCGCCTCTAGGCCGATCAACAGTTCTACGCCACGTTCGAGTTCGACGCGGTGTTCCTCCGCGTGTCGCAGCCCGTAGAAGAACTGATTGGCGCTTAGCCGTGACGTGTCACCGTATTCCTCGCGGTGGGCCTCCAGCTCTATGGTCGGTCCGGGAAATAGCAAGCGATTCAGCGCGGCTTGTCGGGTGGGTCCCGGCGCCGCTAACGACTTCTCGTCTTCAACTGACAACGCCTGTTCGGCCTTCGCGGGGCCGCGTCCGTGTAATGCCTTGGTACGCAGGGGTTCCGGCCAACCGCCGGGTGGATCGCCGAGTTCGCCGCGAAGGAAGCCGACGACGGAATCCGGAATGTCGTAGCGTGCGGGGTCGGCGGCGAAGTCCTGCGCGGTGGTCCCGGCACCCACCAATGCCAGCGCCAAGTCGCCGACCACCTTGCTCGACGGAGTTACCTTGACGAGGTGGCCGAGAATAGCGTCCGCCCCGGCGTAAGCGTTTTCGACGTCTTCGAACCGGTCACCGAGACCCAACGCAATGGCTTGCTGACGCAGGTTTGACAGCTGACCGCCCGGGATCTCGTGGTGGTATACCCGGCCGGTTGGACTCGGCAGGCCAGATTCGAACGGCGCGTATACCTTGCGCAGCGCCTCCCAATACGGCTCCAGATCGCACACCGCGGCCAACGACAGTCCGGTGTCGTAGGGCGTGTGGGCCGCCGCGGCCACGATCGATGACAACGCAGGCTGGCTGGTCGTCCCGGCGAGTGGGGCCGCCGCTCCGTCGACAGCGTCGGCTCCCGCGTCCCAGGCGGCCACGTAGGTGGCCAGCTGCCCGCCTGGAGTGTCGTGCGTATGCACATGGACCGGTAGGTCGAACCGCGACTTAAGTGCCGACACCAGGATCGTGGCAGCCGGCGCCCGCAGCAGCCCGGCCATGTCCTTGATCGCCAGTACGTGCGCGCCCGCGGTAACGATCTGCTCGGCCAACTTCAGGTAATAGTCCAGTGTGTAAAGGTTCTCGCCCGGATCGCTGAGATCGCCCGTGTAAGACATCGCGACCTCGGCCACCGCCGTGCCCGTTTCCCGGACCGCGTCGATGGCCGGTCGCATGGAGTCGACATTGTTCAGGGCGTCGAAGATGCGAAAGATATCGATGCCGGTGGCCGTCGCTTCCTCGACAAACGCCGTCGTGACCGTCTCCGGATAGGGCGTGTAGCCAACGGTGTTTCGGCCCCGCAACAACATCTGCAAACAGATGTTGGGCATCGCCTCACGCAGCGCGGCGAGCCGCTCCCACGGGTCTTCCTTCAAGAACCGAAGCGCCACATCGTAAGTCGCGCCGCCCCAGCACTCCACGGACAATAGTTGCGGCATCATCCGGGCGACGTAAGGTGCCACCCTGATCAGGCCGCTGGTGCGGACCCGAGTGGCCAGCAGGGACTGGTGCGCGTCGCGGAACGTGGCGTCCGTGACGCCGATGCCACGTGACTCGCGCAGCCAGGACGCGAATCCCTCGGGCCCTAGTTCAGTCAGACGCTGCTTGGATCCCGGCGGCGGGCTTGCAGTCAGGTCGATGTCGGGAAGCTTGTCGTGCGGGTACACCCCCGACGGGCGTTCGCCATGCGGCTTGTTGACGGTGACGTCGGCCAGGTAGTTTAGGATCTTGGTGCCGCGGTCGGCCGAACTTCGCGCCGTGAGCAGCTGCGGACGCTCCTCGATGAACGATGTGGTGATCCGACCGGCTTGAAAATCCGCGTCGTCCAACACCGCTTGCAGGAACGGAATATTCGTGGAGACACCACGGATCCGGAATTCTGCGACCGTACGGCGGGTCCGACGCACAGCCGTAGCGAAATCGCGACCTCGGCACGTCAACTTGATCAGCATCGAGTCGAAGTGCGCACTGATCTCCGCGCCCAGCATCGTGCCACCGTCCAGCCGGACTCCCGCACCGCCCGGGCTGCGATAGGCGGTGATCCGGCCGGTGTCCGGGCGGAAGCCGTTCGCCGGGTCCTCGGTGGTGATTCGGCACTGCAACGCCGCGCCGTGGGGGGTAATCGAATCTTGGCTTAAACCAATCTCTTCCAGGTTTTGTCCGGAAGCGATCCGCAGCTGAGCCGAAACCAAGTCGACGTCAGTGATCTCCTCGGTCACTGTGTGTTCCACCTGGATGCGTGGGTTCATCTCGATGAACACGTAGCTGCCGCGCTCATCGAGCAGGAATTCGACTGTGCCGGCGCAGCTGTAGCCGATACGGCGGGCGAACGCCACCGCGTCGGCGCAGATCCTTTCGCGCAGTTGCGGATCCAGGTCTGGCGCTGGCGCGATTTCGATGACCTTCTGGTGGCGCCGCTGCAGGCTGCAGTCTCGTTCGTAGAGGTGGATGACGTTGCCGTGGGTGTCGGCCAGGATCTGCACTTCTATGTGACGCGGATTGATCACCGCCTGTTCGAGGAACACCGTCGGGTCACCGAAGGCCGACTCGGCTTCCCGTGCTGCAGCTTCGATCGCCTCGGCTAATTCGGCAGGATCACTGACCCGGCGCATGCCGCGACCACCACCGCCGGCAACCGCTTTGATGAACAAGGGGAACCGCATCGAGGAAGCGGCGGCCAACAGTTCCTCGGTCGACGACGAGGGCGCCGAGGACGCCAGCACCGGCAGCCCCGCCGCCCGTGCCTCGGCGACTGCCCGCGACTTGTTGCCGGTGAGTTCGAGTACCCGCGCCGCAGGACCGACAAAGGTGATCCCGGCCGACGCGCAGGCCGCTGCCAATTCGGGATTCTCCGACAGGAAGCCGTAGCCAGGATAGATCGCATCGGCACCGCAGGCCTGTGACGTCGCCACAATCTCATCGACGGATAGGTACGCCCGCACCGGATGCCCTTGCTGACCGATTTGATACGACTCGTCGGCCTTCAACCGGTGCAACGAATTGCGGTCTTCGTAGGCGTAGACGGCCACGGTGGCCAGCCCGAGTTCATGGGCAGCACGGAACGCCCGGATCGCGATCTCGCCGCGGTTGGCGACGAGAAGCTTGGTGAACACCAGGGTTACCCGAGCGCGCGCTGCGGCGGCCCCGAGTACTCACTGAGGGGCCGGATCAACGCGTTTGAGGCGGCCTGCTCGATGATGTGAGCGGTCCAGCCGGTAATGCGACTCATCACGAAGATCGGTGTGAACGTGGGGATCTCGAAGCCCATCAGGTAGTAGGCGGGGCCGGTCGGAAAGTCCAGGTTCGGCTTGATTTCGTTGGCTTCCGCCATGGCCTTTTCCAGAACTTCGTAGATCTCCAGCCACCGCTGACCGCCACGAACCACCGCCACACGCTCTAGGGCCCGCTTCATGGTCGGCACCCGAGAGTCGCCGTTCTTGTAGACCCGGTGGCCGAAACCCATCACCTTCTCCTTGCGCGAGAGCTTGCCGCGCAGCCATTCGGCGGCGTTGTCCGGACTGCCGATTTCCAGCATGTCGTGCATGACGGCTTCGTTGGCGCCGCCGTGCAGCGATCCCTTGAGTGCGCCGATCGCCGCGGTGACCGCGCTGTAGATGTCGGACTGGGTCGAGGTGACCACCCGGGCGGCGAACGTGGAGGCGTTGAAGCTGTGCTCAGCGTAGAGGATCATCGACTGCTCGAATGCCTCCACGATCACCGGTTCGGGCACCTCGCCGAAACACATGTGCAAAAAGTTCTCCGCGTACCCCATTTGACTGTGCGGTGCGATCGGCTCCAGCCCGCGCCGCCGGCGCATGTCCGCGGCGACGATAGTCGGCAAGATGGCGTACATCCGAAGCGATTTCGCGTAATTCGCGGTCTCGCTGGGGTCGTCCTCTTCGGGGTCCTCGGCACCGAGGTAGCTGATCGCCGTGCGAACCACGTCCATCGGGTGGCAGGTGTCGGGCAGTTTCGCCAACAGCGACTGCATGGATCGGTCGATGCGACGGCTGGCGCGTTCACGCTGGCAGAACAGGGCGAGCTGCTGGTCGGTCGGAAGTTCGCCGTGCCACAGTAGATAGGCAACCTGTTCAAAGCTGCAGTGGGCGGCCAGATCCTGGACCGCGTATCCGCGGTAGGTCAGGGAGTTGGTCTCCGGTACCACCTTGGAGATCGCGGTGGTGTCGACGACCACACCGGCCAAACCCTTGTAGATGCGAGGCTTATCGTCAATGATGCTCATCGTTGCGCTCCTTGCAGGGCAAAGTTGTAGGTGTCGGAGTCGAATTGGTTGTAGTCGGCGTAGCGCAGTAGCTCGTAGAGCCGGCTACGGTGTTGCATGCGGTCCAAGAGTCCGGATTGCGTTCCAGCGTCAGCGATTTCCCGGAGGCCGACCTCGACGGCGTGCATGGCCAGACGCAGCGTGGTCACCGGGTAGATCACCACGTTGTAGCCGATGTCGGACAGCTGCTTGGCGCTCAGCAGCTCCGACTTCCCGAACTCGGTCATGTTGGCCAGCAACGGCGTATCCACCGCGGCCCGGAACTGCTCGAATTCGGCCGGCGTGTGCAGAGCCTCGGTGAAGATGAGATCGGCACCCACGTCGGCGTAGGCCTTGGCCCGGTCGATCGCCGCAGGAATCCCTTCGATTCCTGCGGCGTCGGTGCGTGCGCAGATGATGAAATTCGGATCTCGCCGGGCGGATACGGCGGCGCGCAGGCGTTTGATCATCTCGTTCGTCGGCACCACGGCTTTGCCGTCGAGGTGCCCGCACCGCTTCGGGTTCTCCTGGTCCTCCAAGTGCAGACCGGCCAGGCCGGCGTCCTCCAGCACCGTCACGGTGCGTGCGGCGCTCATCGGTTCGCCGAAGCCGGTGTCGGCATCGATCAGGGTGGGCAGGTCTGTGGCCGACGCGATCTGCGAACCGCGCGCGCTGACCTCCGTCAGGGTGGTCAATCCGATGTCGGGCAGGCCGAGGTCGGCCGACAGCACCGCCCCGGACACGTACACGCCGTCGAACCCGATCTCGGCGACCAGCTTGGCGACCAGCGGGGAGAAGGCGCCCGGAAGCCGTTGTAGCCGACCGCTTTCCAGTTCCTCGCGGAAGCGCGCCCGCTTGTCGGAGGCGGCCAAGGCGCTTGCGATGAGACCACTCATCAGAAGATGCCCGCTGGAATCGTCGGAGCCATTTCGAGCACCAGCGGGCCGACGGTGATGTTGAGCGTGCTCAGAGCGCCGGCCTGCAGGTCCGGCAGAGCTTCAACCGCCGACAGGAACCGCTGCTGTTCGGCGTCGCTGACGACACCCTCGGCGAGCTCGGTGAACTTCGCGACGTACTGCTTTCGCTCAAACGGCCGGGCGCCCAACGGATGAGCGTCGGCGACGGCGATCTCGTCGACGATGACCTCACCGTTTTTGAGGGTTACTTCGGCGCGGGCGCCGAAGGCTTTCTCCCCGGGATCCGAGGAGTGGTAGCGCCGGGTCCATTCGGGGTCTTCGCGCGTCGAGATCTTGTGCCAGAGTTCGATCGTGTCAGGGCGGTGGGCCCGTTCCGGCGCGTAGGACCGCTCATGGTGCCAGGTGCCGTCCTGCAACGCGACCGCGAAGATGTACATCACAGAGTGGTCCAGAGTCTCCCGGGATGCGTTCGGGTCCATCTTCTGCGGGTCGCCCGAGCCGGTGCCGATCACATAGTGGGTGTGATGACTGGTGTGCAGCACGATCGTCGCGATCTGGCCCAGGTCGCCGATCCGCTCACGCATCCGACGGGCCAGATCGATCAGGGCCTGGCTTTGGTATTCGGCCGAGTGCTCCTTGGTGTAGCTGTCCAAGATGGCCCGCTTGGGCTCGCCGGGCTCGGGCAGCAGCACCTGATAGGTGTGTTCGGGGCCCGAGAGCAGCCAGGCGATCACCCCGTCCTCGCCTTCCCAGATCGGCGCGGGTGCGCCTTCCCCGCGCATGGCCCGATCGACGGCTTCGATGGCGACCTTGCCGGCCCACGCGGGCGCGTACGCCTTCCAACTCGAGATCAGGCCCTTGCGTGACTGCCGGGTGGACGTCGTCAAGTGCAGCGCCTGGCCGATCGCCTGGTAAATGGTCTCCTGATCGAGGCGCAGCATGGTGCCCAGGCCCGCGGCCACCGACGGGCCGAGGTGCGCGACGTGGTCGATCTTGTGCTCGTGCAAGCAAATTCCCTTGACGAGATCGATCTGGACCTCGTAGCCGGTAGCGATGCCTCGGATCAGGTCGGCTCCGTTGATATCGAGGTGCTGGGCGACGGCTACCAGGGGGGGAATGTTGTCTCCCGGGTGGGAGTACTCGGCGGCCAGAAACGTGTCGTGGAAGTCCAGTTCGCGCACCGCGACGCCGTTGGCCCAGGCCGCCCACTCCGGCGAATAGTCACCATCGACACCGAAAACCTTCGCGCCTCTGGTCGAGGAGGGATGGGCCAGCGCCTGAGCCCGTGCGGCGGCTACCGGCCGGCGGATGAGCGAGGCGGCGGAAACTGCGGCGTTGTCGATGATGCGATTGATCACCATCGCCTCGGTGTCCGCGGGCACGGCAACCGGGTCGGCCGCGACCTCGGCGATCTTCCACGCCAGGTGGTCAGTACGGGGGAAATCGTCGGCGCTGCGCCGGGTTCGAACGTCGTGGGTCCGCATAAGCCGCACAGTACGCAGCAGCAGATCGTCGGTAAATCCCCTGTAAATGCGTAATTTTGTGTCCTGGACCGTCCATTTTTGCGAATGTTGTGTAAACCGGTGGGAGTATCGTGTCGCTGGTGGCCAGGACGTTCGCCGGGGCTCGGCTACGGCGATTACGCGAGGAGCAGGGGTTAACCCAGGCGGCGCTGGCGCGCGTCCTCGAATTGTCGACGAGCTACGTCAACCAGCTCGAAAACGACCAGCGCCCAATCACGGTCCCGGTGCTACTGACCCTTACCGAGCGATTCGGCTTACCGGCCCAGTACTTTGCGCCGGATTCCGATGCTCGCTTGGTCTCGGACCTACGTGAGGTATTGGCCGAGGGTTCCGCAACCGCAGCGCAAATCGAGGAGCTCGTCGCCCGCATGCCGGCGGTCGGTCAGACGCTGGTAAACCTGCACCGGCGGTTACACGACGCCACCGCCGACCTCGAAGCGATCCATAGCCGTGCCAACGTCGAAGTATCGGCGGTGCCCCAGCGGCCCATGCCTTTCGAAGAGGTCCGGGATTTCTTCTATGACCGCAAGAACTACGTCGGAGAGCTGGACGTCGCGGCCGAGGAGCTGTTCAACCAAAACCGGCTGCGGGTTGGCGGGCTCGACGGCCAGCTCGCAGAGCTGCTCGCCGAGAAGCTGGGCGTCGCCGTGATCATCGACGACGGCCAGCTGCTGAATCCCAACGCTAAACGTTTGTTCCGAGCCGAATCGCGGACGTTGCACCTGGCTCGGTGGCTGCATCCCGGCCAACGCGCCTTCCAACTCGCGACTCAGATCGCGCTGCTCACCCAGGGCGACCTGATCACCGGCATCATCGCCGGCGATGATCAGCTCAGCGACGATGCGCGCGGCGTAGCCCACATTGGCCTGGCCAACTACTTCGCCGGCGCCCTGCTCCTGCCCTACCTGAGATTCCTCCATGCCGCCGAGAGCGTCCGCTACGACATCGACCAGCTGGCAAGGCAATTCGAGGTGGGCTTCGAAACCATCTGCCACCGGCTATCCACCCTGCAACGCCCGAGCGCGCGCGGAGTCCCGTTCATCTTCGTTCGCACAGACAGCGCGGGGAATATCTCGAAACGGCAGTCCGCCACGGCATTTCACTTCTCCCGCGTCGGTGGCAACTGCCCTCTATGGGTGGTTCACCACGCCTATTCCCGGCCCGGCCAGTTCCTGACTCAAATAGCCCAGATGCCCGACGAGCGCACCTATTTCTGGATAGCGAGGACCACAACGACGGAGCCCAGCCGATACCTGGGTCCAGATAAAAGCTTCGCGATCGGGCTCGGGTGCGACGTCGCCCACGCCGAGAAACTGGTCTACTCAGTGGGTATCGACCTGGCGGATGCCGAGGCGATCGTGCCGATCGGTGCCGGCTGCAAGATCTGCGACCGGCCGGCCTGCCCGCAACGCGCCTTCCCGTACCTGGGCCACCCGGTGCACGTCGACCCGAACGCGAGTACTGACCTGCCCTATCCACCGGCGACCCCGGACTGACGGCCCGGGTCGTTACCGTCCTGCGCCTGCAGGTTGGCGGCCCTGGATCAGCGCAACCCGAGCCAGCGTCTGTTCCGCCATCTTGACGTGTGCGGCGTCGACGAGCACGCCCTCGACACCTACCGCGCCGCGGCCCTGCGCGGCAGCTTCGTGGTAGGCCGCGAGATTGCGCTCAGCCAAGGCGATTTCGCTGTCGGTCGGCGAGTAGACCGCGTTGGCGATCGGCACCTGCGTTGGGTGGATCGCCCATTTGCCGGTGTAGCCGATCAGCGAGGCACGACGGGCGTCGCGTTCGTAGCCTTCCAGGTCTTGGTAGTCGGGATAGGGCGCATCGACGGCGTCGACGCCGGCTATCCGCGCCGCGACCATGATCTTGTTGCGCGCGTAGTGCCAGAAGTCACCGGGATAATCACCGAGCGGCACGAAGTTGGTGTCGACCCGCGCACCCTGCGACAGCGAGAAGTCGCCGACCCCGAAGATCAGCGCGTCGATGCGCGAACTGGACACGGCGATCGTCTCCGCATTCGCCAGGCCTTCGACTTCTTCGATCAGCACTTCGAGCCGAATATGCTTGTCCAAGTTCAGCTTTGCTTCGAGCTGGGTAAGCAGCACGTCTACCCACCACACGTCCTTGGCGGTGCGGGCCTTGGGAACCACGATGGTGTCGAGGTGGGCGCCGGCCCGCCTGACGACCTCGATCACGTCGTCGTGACACCATTCGGTGTCCAGACCATTGATGCGCACCGCCCGCGCCGTCGAACCCCAGTCGAGTTCGGTCAGCGCGGCGATCGCCTTCTCCCGCGATTCCTCTTTGAACGCCGGCGGTACGGCGTCCTCCAGATCGAGGAAGACCAGGTCCGCGCCGCACGACAGCGCCTTGGCGAACATGTGGTCATTGCTGGCCGGCAGCGCGAGCTCGGAGCGGCGAAGAAGCCCGGTCATATCGGTTTCCTTTACGCGTTACAGCACGCCTACGGCGCGCAGATCGTCGATGTCGGACAAGGTCAACCCGAGAACCTCGCCGTATACCTGGGCATTGTGCTCTCCCAAGGCCGGCCCGAGATGCTCGATGCGGCAGGGCGATTCGGAGAACCTTGGGACCGGCGCCTGTACCGTCACCGGCCCAAGCTCGCGATCGTCGACGGAGACGAAGACCCCGCGGTGTCGCAGCTGCTCGTCGGCCACCAGGTCGGCGACGTCGTACACGGGGGCGGCCGCCACCTCCGCGGCGTCGAAGACCTCCATCGCCTCCGCCAGCGTTTTCGACGACACCCATTTCGCGACAACCTCATCAACCTCCGCTGCGCGCGCCAGTCGACGTTGCGGATCGGAAAAGTCGGCGTCCTCGACCAGATCGTCGCGGCCGATTGCGCGAAACACCCTCAACGCCAACGCAGGTGAACTACCCGACATGGCCAACCAGCGGCCGTCTGCGGTCTGATAGGTGTTGCGTGGGGCCGAAATATCCCAGCGATTGCCCGCTCGCGCCGGAACCACGCCGAGCTGGTCATAGCCCAGCAGCGTCTGTTCGAGCAGCCGGGCCAAGGGGTCGATCAGGTTGATGTCGATCAGCTGACCCGTCCCGCCGTGCACGTCGCGGTGATACAGCGCCATCATCACCGCGTAGGCAGCATTCAGCGAGGCCACGCCGTCGGCCAGCATGAATGGCGGCAGCGTCGGTGGCCCGTCGGGCTGGCCGGTGATGTGGGCAAAGCCGCTCATCGCCTCACCCAAGGTGCCGAACCCGGGGCGCTGTGATTTTGGTCCGGTCAGCCCGTAACCGGTGATGTGCAACATCACAATTCGTTCGTTGACCGCCCGCAGGCTGTCGTAATCCAGACCCCACTCACGCAAGGTTTGGGGGCGGGTGTTGACGATCACGACATCGGCCTTCTCCACTAAGCGCCGTGCCAGCGCCTGACCTTCCGCGCGGCGCAGGTTGAGCGTGATCGAACGCTTGTTGCGCGATATCGACTTCCACATCAGCCCAATGCCGTTGCGCTGGTGCCCCCATGCCCGAATCGGGTCACCGTTCCGCGGCTCCTCGACTTTGATGACGTCGGCCCCGAACTCGCCAAGATACGTTGCCACCAGAGGCGCCGCCGCGAGCGTCGCGAGTTCGAGCACCCGCAAACCGTCGAGCATCGCGTTGCGTTGTGAGCCCATCTACGAGACAGCCGCCACGCGACGACGCGCTTCGGGCCGGCTCAGTCCCAGGTGCTCGCGCAGGGTCGACCCCTCATAGCGGGTGCGAAACAGGCCGCGCCGCTGCAACTCCGGCACCACCATCCGCACGACGTCTTCGAACGCGCCCGGCATGTGCGTGGCGGCCAGGACGAATCCGTCGCAAGCGCCGCTATCGAACCATTCGGCCATCTGATCGGCGACCTGAGCACCGGTACCGACGAAGCGCGGCCCCTGCAGCAGGGTGGCCCGGTGCGCGGCGAGATCGCGCACGGTGATGTCCCCGCCGATATGTTCGCGCAGGCCCTGCACCAGGCCGCGGATACCCGACACCGACGCGATGAGCTCGTCGGTCACTGGGTCGTCGAGATCGTGTTGTGCGAAGTCGTAGTTCATCAACTCCGACAACAGTGTCAGCGACGCCATCGGATGCACCAGGTCATTGAGGAGCATGACCTCACGATCTTTGGCGTGCGCTTCGGATTCACCGACCACCGCATAGGCCATCGGGCAGATCCGCACCTGCGCGGGATCCCGGCCGGCCTCGGCGATGCGGTCCTTCTGGTCTCGGTAGTGGGCGCGCGCCACCTCGATCCCGGGATCGCCGGTGAAGATCAGATCGGCCCAGCGGGAGGCGAATTCACGACCACGGCCCGACGAACCGGCTTGGAGTATCACAGGGCGGCCCTGTGGGGTCCGCGGCACCGTCAGCGGTCCGCGCGCCGAGAAATACTGCCCCACGTGACCGAGCTCATGCACCTTCCCGGAGTCCGCGTACACCCCCGAGGACCGGTCGTGCAGCACCGCCCCGTCCTCCCAGGTGTCCCACAAACCCGACACCACCTCGAGGAATTCGTCGGCCCGGTCGTAGCGCTCGTCATGACCCAGATGCGACTGCACACCGAAGTTCTGCGCCTCGCTGTCGTTCACCGACGTCACGACATTCCACGCCGCGCGCCCGCGCGACAGGTGGTCAAGTGTGGCGAACGTCCGCGCGACGTGAAACGGCGCGTAGTACGTCGTCGAATACGTGGCACCCAACCCGATGTGCGATGTGGTCTGCGCCAGCACACCCAGCACCACGCTCAGGTCCAACTTGACCGGCCTTGCCCCGTAGCGCACCGCCTCGGCGACCGAACTGCCGTAGATGCCGGGCATCGCGAGCCGGTCGTCGAAGAACATCAGATCGAAGCAGCCGTCCTCGAGCTGCCGGCCGATCTTGGCGTAGTAAGAGGCGTCGAGGTAACCGTGCTCGGTCGCCGGGTGGCGCCACGACCCTGCATAGACCGACGTGCTGCCCGCCTGCATAAACGCGACTAGTGACATCGTGCGCTGTTGCTCTGCCATAATCGGAAACTAACATGTGATATATCAGATTTCAAATGTGGTGTTCCTGTGCCTGCTATCGTGCACTGATGGCGAGCGCAGTCGACATCTCCGGGACCGTGCGGGAACGCGCCGCCCGGGAGCTGCGAGACCGCATCTTGACGGGAGCCTTACCTGCGGGCTCCCGCATTGACCTGGATGCCATCACCCAGGAGTTCGCCACAAGCCGCACCCCGGTGCGTGAGGCCCTGCTGGAACTTTCCTTCGAAGGGCTGGTGCACGTTGCACCGCGCAGTGGAATCACCGTCATCGGCATCAACTCCGAGGACGTCATCGACAGCTTCACGATTCTGGGTGTCCTCACCGGGCAGGCCGCCGCGTGGGCAGCGCAGCGGGTCAATCCCGACGAACTCGCTTCGCTGCGCGACCTCGCCGCCGAGGTCGCCGCGCGATCGGGCGACGACAGCATCGGAGAAGCAAACTGGCGCTTTCATCAAGAGATCCACCGCGCCGCTCATTCGCCGCGTTTGCTCGGCCAACTCCGTCAAGCCGCCCGGGTGGTCCCCTCCAACTTTCTGACGCTTTTCCCCGACCATGAGAAGCACTCGCTCGACGAACACGACGAACTGCTCGAGGCCATCGCCGACCACGACTCCGAGCACGCCCGTTCGATTGCCGAACGCCACGTGCTGGAAGCCGGCCGGTCGCTGGCGGCCTGGCTCGACGAGCGCTGACGACAGCGAGTTGCGCTTGAGTTCAGGCAACCACCATTTCGGGTGTAGAACAGTGCCATGCACGAGCTGTCGCTGTGCGAGGCCATCGCCGGTCTGGTGAAGACCCACGCCGAGGGCCGGCACGTCGACGTGGTGCGGGTGCGGATCGGCGCGCTGCGCCAGGTGGTGCCGGAATCGCTGTCGTTCTGCTGGACGCTGGTCCGCGATTCCGAGGACATGCCGGACGCCGAGCTGGAACTCGAGTGCGTCGGCGCCGAGGTGCGCTGCCGTTCGTGCGGCCGCCAATCCGAGATCACGTCGGCCTGGTCGATCTGGTGCCCGCAGTGCGACAGCCCCGACGTCGAGGTGCTGCACGGCGACGAGTTCCTAGTGACGTCCTTGGACGTCTCGTGAAAGCCTCAGGCGCTCAGGGCAACTCCGCGAATGTGCAATTTGCGACGCGACACGCCCCGGACGCGTCGCAGGATGCACGCTCGGCGGGGCAGCCCCCGTTGCGGTGCGGATTAGCATTCGACCATGGGTAGATTTCACCGGCACGACGACGGAACCGTGCACACCCACGACCACGACCATCCCGATCACGAGCACGGCGACCACAGTCACTACCAGACGGGCAAGCAGCGCATCGACGTGCTGGAGGCGATCTTCGCCGAGAACGACACCCTCGCCGAGGTCAACCGGGCGGCGTTCGAGAGCCACGGGATCCGCACGCTGAACCTGATGAGCTCCCCGGGATCGGGCAAGACGACCGTCCTGCAGGCGACGCTCGACGAGCTGGCCGGCGAATTCGCCATCGGCGTGATCGAGGGCGACATCGCCACCGATCTGGACGCGGCCAAGCTCAGCGGCCGCGGCGCGCAGGTGTCACTGCTCAACACCAGCAAGGGGTTTGGCGGCGAATGCCACCTCGATGCGCCGATGGTCAATCGCGCCCTGCCCGGCCTCGACCTGCCCGGCCTGGACCTGGTGATCATTGAGAACGTCGGCAACCTGGTCTGCCCGGCGGAGTTCGACGTCGGCGAGCACGCCAAGGCCATGGTGTACTCCGTCACCGAGGGCGAGGACAAGCCGCTGAAATACCCGGTGATGTTCCGATCGGTCGACGTGGTGCTGCTCAACAAGATTGATTTGGTGCCCCACCTGGATGTCGACGTCGACTCGTACATCTCGCACGTCCGCGAAGTCAACGCCGCGGCCGAGATCCTGCCGGTCAGCGCGCGCACCGGCGCCGGCATGGGCGCCTGGTTCGGGTGGCTGCGGCGATTCGCGGCGAACTCCGAGGACTGAGGGCGGCCGTACTGCGATTCACTCGCATGACGGACCTGCCAACCACTCGCAAGACGACGGGAATTTTCCGGGTGCTTCGTTAGGCTTGCTCACGGGTTGGCCGGCCCCGCGCCCGTCGGGCGAAATCCCTTGCGCGGCAACGCCAACGGGTGCAAACAGAGGCCAATAGTACATCTGTACATTTGCCGGCAAACGGTGGACCGTTGACAACCGACTGAGGCGGGAGTAGACCCAAATTCAGCGCTGCGCAAGTGGGCCGACGGTCGACTCCGGCAGCGCAAGGAGCGTCCAGCCCGGCTCCGGAAAGCTGCAGCATGCCAACAGAAGCGGCAGTCAAAGCAGAAGAAACATTGATCCATGTTCTATGGATTAACGCGGGCCTCAGTTGCGACGGCGATTCGGTGGCGTTGACTGCCGCCACCCAGCCCAGCGTCGAGGAAATAGCCCTCGGTGCGCTTCCGGGCTTGCCCAAGGTTGCCGTGCACTGGCCCCTGATCGATTTCGAATGCGGCCCGAACGGCGGGGCCGACGACTTCCTCGAGTGGTTCTTCAGAGCCGATCGCGGCGAGCTCGAGCCGTTCGTGCTCGTCGTCGAGGGATCCATCCCGAACGAGAAGATCAAGGACGAGGGGTACTGGTGCGGGTTCGGCAACGACCCGGCCACCGGCCAGCCGATGACCACCAGCGAGTGGCTCGACCGGCTGGCGCCCAAGGCCACCGCGGTCGTCGCGGTCGGGACCTGCGCCACCTACGGCGGCATCCACGCGATGGCCGGCAACCCGACCGGCGCGATGGGCGTGCCCGACTACCTCGGCTGGGACTGGAAGAGCAAGGCCGGCATCCCGATCGTCTGCGTTCCGGGCTGCCCGATCCACCCGGACAACCTGTCCGAGACGCTCACCTACCTGCTCTACATGGCCACCGGTCAGGCGCCGATGATCCCGCTCGACGACGCGCTGCGCCCCAAGTGGTTGTTCGGCAACACCGTGCACGAGGGGTGTGACCGCGCCGGCTACTACGAGCAGGGTGATTTCGCCACCGAATACGGCTCACCGAAATGCATTGTGAAGCTTGGCTGTTGGGGCCCGGTCGTCAAATGCAACGTGCCTAAGCGCGGGTGGATCAACGGTGTCGGCGGTTGCCCGAACGTCGGCGGCATCTGCATCGGGTGCACCATGCCCGGCTTCCCGGACAAGTTCATGCCGTTCATGGACGAGCCGCCCGGCGGCAAGCTGTCCAGCACCGCGGTCGGGTTGTACGGCAGCGTGATCCGCAGCCTGCGCAGCGTCACGGGTCGCACCGTCGACAAAGAGCCGAAGTGGCGCCACAACGGCGACCAACTCACCACCGGGGCCCGCCGCACCTGGTAGGTCGCGGCACGCTTCGTTCTATTTCGCCTCACCCGGAGGGACTTCGATGACAACTATCGTCCCCGAGCCGACCACCGCCAAGCGGGAACCCGGCCAGCTCGTCGACATGGCCTGGGATCCGATCACCCGGATCGTGGGCAGCCTCGGCATCTACACCAAGATCGATTTCGAGAACAAGGAGGTCGTCGAGTGCCACAGCACCTCATCGATCTTCCGCGGCTACTCGATCTTCATGAAGGGCAAGGATCCTCGCGATGCCCACTTCATCACCAGCCGCATCTGCGGCATCTGCGGTGACAACCACGCCACCTGTTCCTGCTACACGCAGAACATGGCGTACGGGGTCAAGCCGCCGCACCTGGGCGAGTGGCTGATCAACCTCGGCGAGGCCGCCGAGTACATGTTCGACCACAACATCTTCCAGGAGAACCTGGTCGGGGTGGACTTCTGCGAGAAGATGGTCTCCGAGACCAACCCGAGCGTGCTCTCTCTGGCGGAGAAGACCGAGGCGCCGCACGCCGACGCGCACGGGTACCGCACGATCGCCGACATCATGCGCTCGCTCAACCCGTTCAGCGGAGAGTTCTACCGGGAGGCGCTCCAGGTGAGCCGCTGGACGCGAGAGATGTTCTGCCTCATGGAGGGCCGCCACGTGCACCCGTCCACGCTGTACCCCGGCGGCATCGGCACCGTCGCGACCATTCAGCTGATGACGGACTACATGGCGCGGCTGATGCGCTACGTCGAGTTCATGAAGAAGGTCGTGCCGATGCACGACGACCTGTTCGACTTCTTCTACACCGCACTGCCCGGTTACGAGAAGGTCGGACTGCGGCGCACGCTGCTCGGCTGCTGGGGCTCGTTCCAGGACCCCGAGGTGTGCAACTTCGCATACAAGGACATGGAGCGTTGGGGCAACGCGATGTTCGTCACCCCGGGCGTGGTGGTCGACGGCAAGCTCGTCACCCACTCGCTGGTGGACATCAACCTCGGCATCCGGATCCTTTTGGGCAGTTCGTATTACGACGACTGGACCGACCAGGAGATGTTCGTCAAGACCGATCCGCTGGGCAACGCGGTGGACCGGCGCCACCCGTGGAACCAGCACACCAACCCCCACCCGCAGAAGCGGGACATGGAGGGCGGCAAGTACAGCTGGGTGATGTCCCCGCGCTGGTTCGACGGCACGGACCACCTGGCGCTCGACACCGGCGGCGGCCCGCTGGCCCGCCTGTGGGCGACGGCGCTCGCCGGCCTGGTCGACATCGGCTACGTCAAGGCGACCGGCAACAGCGTCAAGATCAACCTGCCCAAGACCGCGCTGAAGGGCCCCGTCGAATTCGAGTGGAAGATCCCCCAGTACGGCAGCAACACGATCGAACGCGACCGGGCCCGCACCTACTTCCAGGCCTACGCGGCGGCGTGCGCATTGCACTTCGCCGAGAAGGCGTTGGCGGAAATCCGCGCGGGACGCACCAAGACGTGGGAGAAGTTCGAGGTGCCCGACGAGGCCATCGGTTGCGGCTTCACCGAGGCGGTGCGCGGCGTGCTCAGCCACCACATGGTGATCCGGGACGGCAAGATCGCGAACTACCACCCGTACCCGCCCACCCCGTGGAATGCCAACCCGCGCGACAGCTACGGGACGCCGGGCCCGTACGAGGACGCGGTGCAGGGTCAGCCGATCTTCGAGGAGAACGGCCGGGACAACTTCAAGGGCATCGACGTCATGCGCACGGTGCGCAGCTTCGACCCGTGCCTGCCGTGCGGCGTGCACATGTACCTCGGAAAGGGCAAGACCCTGGAGAGACTGCACACGCCGACGCAATCGCCTGTAACGGAGTGACGCATGGCGGATCGCCCGGAGAACCCCGAGAACGACACGCAGTGGCGCGCAGCGGGCGATCGGATCCAGACCCTCCTGGATTCCTGCGCGGCGGGTGGGGCGGCCGCGCACGAGCGCGCCCAGCAGTTGGTCCGCGAGGTGGTCGGCCTCTACGGGGCCGCCCTCGAACGGATCGTGCGGGCCGGCGACGCCGGTTTCGCCGAGCGGCTGGCCACCGACGACCTGGTGGCCAGCCTGCTGCTGGTCCACGGGCTGCACCCGCACGGCCTGCGCCGGCGGGTGTCCGACGCCCTGGACCGGGTGCGGCCCTACCTCGGCTCGCACGGCGGCGACGTCGACCTGCTGGAGGTGCTCGACGATGGCACGGTCCGGCTGGCATTCAAGGGCAGCTGCAAGAGCTGCCCGTCGTCGGCCGTGACGCTGGAGCTGGCCGTCGAGGACGCGGTCCGGGCCGCCGCGCCGGAGGTCACCTCGATCGAGGTGGTGACGGCGGAGCCGGCGGCCAACGCGGCCGTGATCCCGACGGAATCGCTGATGGCACACGTGCGTTCGAACGGCCACAGCCCGAACGGAACCGGCACCTGGCGCCCGCTGCCCGAATTGGCGGAGTTGGAGCCGGGCGACGTCGCAGGATTCCGGGTTGCCGGCACCGCTCTGCTGGTGTGCCGGGTCGGCGACCTGCCGCTGGCCTACCGCGACCACTGCCCGGTGTGTGACGACTCGTTGGCGGGCGCACGACTGGACGAGACGCTGCTGGGCTGCCCGCGCTGCGGCACGCAGTTCGATGTCGTGCATGCGGGCGCCGGCCCCGACGGAACTCACCTCGAGCCGCTTCCCCTGCTGCCTCGCGACGGGGTGCCCTCGGTGGCGCTCCCCGAACCGATGGGAGCCGGGACGTGACGACCCCGTATGACGTTCTCGCCCGCATCCGAAGCGAACGGACGGCCCCCGAGCCGGCCGCCGAGCGGTGCGAAATGTGCTCGGAAATCATTCCCGACGAGCATCAGCACGTGGTGAACGTCGGCGCCCGGCAACTGATGTGCGTCTGCCGTGCCTGCTATCTGCTGTTCACCGACACCGGTGCCGAACTGCGCTACCGGTCGGTGCCGGACCGCTACCTGGCGTTTTCCGACTTCGCGCTGGACCGCCGCGCGTGGGAGGCGCTGCAGATCCCGGTCGGCGTCGCCTTCTTCTTCACCAACTCTGCGCTCGGGCGCACCGTCGCCTTCTATCCCGGCCCGGCCGGGGCGACCGAGTCCGAACTCGACCTGGAGGCCTGGAACGCGATCGGCGGCGCCGACCCGCGGGTGGCCCTGCTGACCGACGACGTCGAGGCGCTGCTGGTCCGGGTTGACGACGAATCCGAAAGTGCCGACCCGCAAAGCTATCTCGTGCCCATCGACGCCTGCTACGAGTTCGTCGGGCGGTTGCGCATGCTGTGGCGGGGGTTCGACGGCGGCCAGGAGGCCCGCGCGTTCATCGACGACTTCTTTGCCCGGGTCGCCGCCCGGGCGGTGGAGACGCGGCCATGACGACAGAGCACCTGGACGTGAACTTCGCCGTCCTCGACGTGGCACCCGAGCCGTATGCGGTGACCCCGGTGCTTACCGCGCGGGTCAGCGTCGCCGCCAACGGGGACGACCCCGTGCACGCGATCGCCCTGCGCTGCCAGGTCCGGATCGAACCGCTGCGCCGGTCCTACTCGGAGGCGGAGGCGGCCGGGCTGCTCGACTTGTTCGGTCCCCGCGAACGCTGGGCCGCCACCCAGCGCACCTTCCTCTGGCAGCACGCCACCGCGATGGTGCCGGGGTTCGCCGGCAACACGACGGTCGCGCTGCCGCTGGACTGCACCTACGACTTCGAGGTTGCCGCCGCCAAGTATCTGCACGCGCTGCGCGACGGCGCACTGCCGCTCCAGTTCCTGTTCAGCGGAACCATTTTCGTCAAGTCCGAACGCGGGTTCTCGGTCCAGCAGGTGTCGTGGGACTGCGAGTACCGCTACGACATGCCGGTCTCGGCCTGGCGGGACCTGATCGCGCAGCACTATCCGAACACCGGGTGGGTGCGGCTGAGCCACGAAACCATCGCGGCACTGGCGGCCTACAAGTCGGCGCAGGGGCTGCTCGACCTCGACCACGCGGTCACCTCGCTGCTGGACACCGAACGGGAGGCGGCCACATGACCTCCGCCTGGGACCGGGCCCGCGCCGTCGCCGACGCGGTGTTGTACGAGGGCTACCTGCTCTACCCGTATCGCGGCACGTCGAGCAAGAACCAATCACGCTGGCAGTTCGGCGTTTTGGGCCCGCCCGGCGCCGCGGAAGCGGGCCTGGGCGAGGACGACACCCTGGCGGCCGAGTTCCTGGTCGACGGGTCGGCGGCGCTGACCCTGGTGGTCCGGTTCCTGCAGCTGCAGCACCGCGGCGCGGAGCGCGAATTCGCCCACGGCGCATTCGAACCGGTCGACGAGCTGAGGACCGCGGCCGGGTCGTGGCTGACCTGGGACGAGGCGGTCGAGTGCGAGCTGTCCTTCGGCCCTCTGGCGTTGGACGGTCGGCCGCGCACGCTGCCGGTGGTGGCGAATGCCGCCACGGACATCGAGCTGCTCGCCGGTGGTCGGCTGGTCCGCGAGCGGCGTGAGGTGCGCGGCGAGCTGACGGTCACCAGCGAGCCGGACGGCGACCTGCGCCGGGTGTCGGTGCGGGTCGCCAATGTCGGCGCGGCCGCGGAAAGCAAAACCGATTCGATCGCGCGGTCCATGATCGGGACGCACCTCATCGCCGAAGTCGTTGGCGGGGAGTTCGTTTCGCTGCTCGACCCGCCGCCGAGCGCCGTCGAGGCGGCGTCGCGGTGTCGTCAGCACCGGTGTTTCCCCGTGCTGGCGGCCCCCGCCGGCACCTGCGACATCCTGCTGATCTCGCCGATCATCCTCTACGACCACCCCGAGGTCGCCGAACAGAGCAACACGGCGCTGTATGACTGCACGGAGATCGACGAGATCCTCACTCTGCGCGTGATGACGATGACGGACGAAGAGAAGGCCCAGGCCCGGGCCACCGACCCGCGGGCCGCGCAAATCATCGACCAGTGTGACGCCATGTCGCCTGATGCGATGGCGCGCCTGCACGGGGTGCTGCGCGACCCGCACACCCTCGACGTTCCGGCCGGGCTGGTCCCGGAGATCCCGGAGGGGGTCGACTGGTGGGATCCGCTGGCCGACAACGCCGTTCGTCCCGAGCTCGACGCGGTGCTGGTGAACGGCGTGCGGGTCGCGCGCGGCAGCCGGGTGCGGTTGCACCCGATGCGCAACGCCGACGCGCAGGACATCTTCGTCGCGGGCAAGACCGCCCGCGTGACGTCGGTGCACGAGGACGTGGAGGGCAACAAGCATGTCGCGGTCGTCGTCGACGACGACCCCGCCGCCGAGCTGCACGACTGGTATGGCCGCTACCTCTACTTCTCCCCCGACGAGGTCGAGCCACTCGAAACCGGACAACCCGCAAAACCCTGAAAGGAGTTCCAAATGGAAGTCTTAGGCTGGATATTCGTCGCCATCATCGCGTTGGTGGCGGCGATCGCAGTCATGCTCGGACTGATATCGCTGCCCGACGCCCGCCGCTACCTGAAGTTGAGGCGTATGTAGCCGACCGGGGGAATCGATGACAGCGCGCATCCTGGTAGCCGGGATCGGCAATATCTTCCTGGGGGATGACGGATTCGGCTCGGAAGTCGTCCGCAACGCCGAAATCCCACTGGATGACGCGTGCGTCCGGGTCATCGACTACGGCATCCGCGGCATGCACCTGGCCTACGACCTGCTCGAAGAGTGGGACTCGTTGGTCCTCGTCGACGCCGTGCCCAGCCGCGGCAGCCCCGGCACGTTGCACGTGTTCCAGGCCGACTGCGAGCAAGACTCGGGCGCAACGGGTTTGGACGCCCACAGCATGGACCCGGCCGCCGTGTTCGCCAGCCTGCGGGCCCTGGGCGGCAGCCCGCCGTACACCGTGGTCGTGGGCTGCGAGGCGGGCAGCGTCGAGGAAGGCATCGGTCTGAGCGAACCGGTGGCCAAGGCCGTCCCCCGCGCCGCGCGGGCCGTCGAGGAAATCGTCGCGGCGCTGCAGACGTCCACCGTACGAGAGGACCGCTGAGCCATGTGTCTGGGGATCCCCGGTCAAGTGATCCGGATGTTGGACGGATACGAGGGACAGCTCGCGCTGGTCGACGTCACCGGCGAGGAACGCCGGGTCAACGTCGGCATGCTGCCGGAGGAGACGTTCGCGCCCGGCGACTGGATAATCATCCACATGGGCTTCGCCGTGGAGAAGACGGACCGCGCCGGCGCGGAGGAAGCGATGGCCGGCCTCGAGCTGATGGGCAGGGGCCGCCCCGACCCGACGGTCAGCCCGGGGGGCGGTTGAGATGACCCAGTCCCCCCTGATGCTCGCCTTGTCTTCGGATCCCGAAGAAGACGTCCGGCAGCGCTTCACCGTGACCGGTGTCGTCCAGGGGGTTGGCTTCCGTCCGTTCGTCCACCGCATCGCCAGCGAGCTCGGCCTGGCCGGATTCGTCGGCAACGATTCCGGGGCGGTGTTCCTCGAGGTGCAGGGCGACCGCGGACGCGTCGAGGAATTCGGTCGCCGGCTGCGCGCCGAGGCGCCGCCGCTGGCGCGTATCGGCAACGTGACCGTCACCGACCTGGCTGTCGAGGTCGTCGGCGACCGCGAGTTCCGGATCGTGGAGAGCCGGACGATCGCCGGTGAGCACATTTTCAAGACGCCGATCCCGCCCGACATCGCGGTGTGCGACGACTGCGTCCGGGAATTGTTCGACCCGCGCGACCGCCGTTACCGGCACCCCTTCGTGACCTGTACCAACTGCGGGCCGCGGTTCACCATCATCGGCGAGTTGCCCTACGACCGCCCGGCGACCACCATGTCGGGATTCGCCATGTGCGACCGGTGCGCGGCCGAATACCACGACCCGGCGGACCGCCGCTTCCACGCGCAGCCGATCGCGTGCCCGGATTGCGGCCCGTCGCTGCGGTTTTCATCGGACGCCGGCGAGGTCACCGGGTCGGATGCCGCGCTGACGGCCGCCCAGCGCGCGCTGGCGGACGGTGCCGTCGTTGCCGTCAAGGGGATCGGCGGCTACCACCTGGCCTGCGCGGTCGACGACGACGCGGCGGTCGGCGCCCTTCGGGCCCGAAAGGCGCGGGGCGCCAAGCCGTTCGCCATGCTCGTCCGCGACCTCGAGGTCGCGCGGCGCTACGCGCACGTCGACGCCGACGAGGCCGCGGTGCTGTCGAGCCCCGCCCGCCCGATCGTGCTGCTGCGCCGCCGCCCCCCAAACACCGCAGCGCCCGTCGCCGACGCCGTCGCGCCGGGCAGCCCGCTGCTCGGGCTGATGCTGCCGTACTCCCCCATCCATCACCTGCTGCTGGCGCCCGTGCCCGGCGCCGCCGAGCGGGTCCCCGACGCGCTGGTGATGACGAGTGCCAACCGCTCCGACGAGCCCATCTGCTTCACCGATGGCGATGCCGCCGAACGGCTTCCGACGCTGTGCGACGCGGTCCTCGACCACAACCGACCGATCCACGTCCCGTGCGACGACTCCGTGGTGCGCGTGATTGACGGTCGCGAGCTGCCGATCCGCCGGTCCCGGGGCTATGCGCCGCTGCCCGTCGATCTCGGACGGACGGGCCCGGCGGTGCTCGCGGTGGGCGGGGAGCTGAAGAACACCTTCTGCCTCACCGACGGCTCGCGGGCGTACCTGTCCGGCCACATCGGCGACATGGCCACCTGGGAGACGCTGCGGGCGTTCGAGCGCGCGGTCGGTCAGCTCTCCGGGATGCGCGGCGAGCCGGCACGAATGGCCGCGGACCTGCACCCGGGGTATCACACCCGGGGTTGGGCGGAGCGCCACGCCGGCGAGCGGCCGCTGGATCTCGTCCAGCACCACCACGCGCACGTCGTCTCGCTGCTGGCCGAGCACGGCCGGCTTGGGGAGCCCGTCATCGGGGTGTCGTTCGACGGGACCGGCTATGGCTGCGACCAAACCATCTGGGGCGGCGAGGTTCTCGCCCTCGGGACCGACAGCCACCGGTTCGTTCGGGCCGGCCATCTGCTGCCGGCGCCGCTGCCGGGCGGCGACGCCGCGGTGCGCAACCCGTGGCGGATGGCGCTGTCCCAATTGTGGATGGCCGGCGTCGACTGGACGCCCGATCTCCCGCCGGTCGCCGCCGCGACCGAGGACGAATTGCGGCTCACCCGTTCGCAATTGGAGAGCGGAGCCGGGTGCGTGCCGTGTTCCAGCGTCGGCCGGCTGTTCGACGCGGTCGCCTCGCTGCTCGGGGTACGGCACCGGATCGACTACGAGGGCCAGGCCGCCATCGAGCTCGAGGCGCTCGCGGAGACGGCCTCGGACGAGCAGGGGCCGTCGCTGCCGCTGACGGTGCGGGTCGACGGGGTGATCGATCCGACGACCATGGTGCAAACGATGGTGGCGGCCCGCTACGCCGGCACCGCGCCCGCGCTGCTGGCCGCTGCCTTCCACGAGGCGCTCGCGGACGCCGTCGCCAAGGTGGTCCGTCGCGTGGCGGGCGATATCCGCCTGGTGGGGCTCACCGGCGGCGTTTTCCAGAATGTGCTGCTGCTGCGCGCTTGCCGTAAGCGATTGCGGCGCAACGGATTCGAGGTGCTGACCCATCACATCGTCCCGCCCAATGACGGCGGGCTGGCGCTGGGTCAGGCCGCGATCTCGATGCTGACGGGTTTGGAAGAGGATGACTGAGGTGACTACTACTGCCATTGATCGCGGGCTGGGCGCCGAGTTGGCGGAGGACCTGGCGGCCGCCGCGTTCACGCTGGCCAAGCGTTTCGCCGCGGGGGCCACCATGTGGTCCATCGCGCCGTCGTGGGAACCACACGCGCTGCACATCGCGGTCGAGTTCGTGCACCCGGTGATCGTGGGCAAGCGGGCGCTGCCCGCGGTCGCGCTGACCGGACCGGAGCTGGTGGACCTGGTGCGGGTGTCGGTGCGGCCCGGTGACATCGTGGTCGCGGTCTCCGGGGCCGACGACCCGCAGGTGCGCTCGGTGATGCGGCGCGCCCCGGCGTGGGGGGCGACCACGATCTGGATCGGCAGCGGCGAGCGGCCCTCGGCCGGGATGGCCGATCACGTGCTGTGGCTCGACGACCCGGATCCGCGGGTGCCCGCGACGGGCGGCTTCGTGCTCTTCTATCACCTGCTGTGGGAGCTGACCCACGTGTGTTTCGAGCACCCCGGGTTGCTGAAAGACGACTGCTCGGAAGGGGTTTGCGTGACGTGCAGCGACGAGGGGCGCCTGGGCGAAGTCGTCGGCCCGTCGGCCGGCGGCCAAGCGTCGGTGCGCACCGCGCGCGGCGTCGAGGACGTGATCACCACGCTCGTCGACCCGGTCGACGCCGGCGACCTGGTGCTGGTGCATGCCGGCGCGGCGATCGGCCGGCTGGAGGACTGCTGATGAGTCAAGACGAGCCCACCAACTTCCTGTACCCGTTCATCGACGCGCAGGAGGATGACGCGAAGTCGCTGCTGGCCGACCTGGCCGCGTCCGCGCAGGCGAAGGCGGCCGAGAGCCTGGCGCTGCGGCGCTCCACGTGCAAGGCCAACGCCGACCTGGTGGAGGCGGCCGCCGCCGAGCTGGCGCGCCGTTTCGCGGCGGGCGGGCGGCTGTTCACCTTCGGAAACGGCGGCAGCTGCACCGATTCCACGACGCTGGCGAGGCTGTTCGCCCGGCCGCCCATCGGCAGGCCGCTGCCCGCGTGGTCACTGACGGCCGACCAGGCGGTCATGACCGCGCTGGGCAACGACGTCGGATTCGAGTTGGTGTTCGCCCGCCAGTTGATCGCGCGGGCGAAAGCCGGCGACATCGCGATCGCCATGTCGACGAGCGGCGGGTCGCCCAACCTGCTCGCCGCGCTGGCCGAAGCGCACCGGCGCGGCCTGTACACAATCGGTTTCGCCGGCTACGACGGCGGCGCGTTCGCCGACAACCCCAACGTGGACGCCTGCTTCGTCGTTCGGTCGCAAAGCGTGCACCGGATTCAGGAGTCGCAGGCGCTGCTGGGCTACCAGCTGTGGCTGAGCGTGCATCACCAGCTGGGCGATAAGGGTCTGGGGGCGGCATGAACAAGCCTGCGGGCGAGTACCTTTCGTCGGGCCCAAGGTTCGGCGAGGGCGAGGTGATCGAGCGGATCGAGTCGTTCCGCAGGCGTCGTCCCCGGTTGCTCGACGACCACGTGACGCTGGCCCACGGGGCGGGCGGCAAGGCATCGGCCGCACTGGTGGACGCGGTGTTTCTGGAGGCCTTCCGCAACCCGCTGCTGGAGTCCCTCGGCGACGGTGCGGTCCTGGCGCTGCCGGGCGGCGAGCGCCTGGCGATGTCGACGGACTCGTTCGTGGTGCAGCCCAGGCGTTTTCCCGGCGGGTCGATCGGTGAGCTCGCCGTCCACGGCACCTGCAACGACCTCGCGATGGCCGGGGCCGTGCCGTCCTGGATCTCCGCGGCGTTCGTGATTGAAGAGGGTTTCCCGATCGCGGAGTTGAAGGAGATCGTTGCCGACATGGCGGCCGCCGCCGCGGTCGCGGGTGTGCAGATCGTCACCGGAGACACCAAGGTGGTACCCAAGGGCGCGGCCGACGGGCTGTTCGTCACCACCACCGGCGCGGGCGTCATTCCCGACGGGCGGACGCTGTCGGCGCGGTCGGTGCGCACCGGCGACAAGGTGCTGCTGTCGGGGCCGATGGGCGATCACGGCATGGCCGTCATGCTCGCCCGCGGCGACCTGGCCATCGAGGCCGACATCGCCTCCGACACCGCATCGGTCAGCCCACTGGTGGAGCTGCTCTTGGCGGCCGCCCCGTCCACCCGGTGGATGCGCGACGCGACCCGCGGCGGGGTCGGCACCGTGTGCAACGAGCTCGCCCAGGCCTGCGGCCTCGGGGTACTGCTCGAGGAGGAGCGACTTCCCGTGCGGCCCATGGTCAATGGCGCCTGCGAGTTGCTCGGCATCGATCCGTTGTACGTCGCCAACGAGGGCAAGTTCGTCGCCGTCGTCGCCCCAGAGGAGGCCGACGCGGGGCTGGCCGCGTTGCGGTCCCACCCCCTCGGCGCCGACGCGGCCGAGGTCGGGGAGATCGTCACCGAACCCGCCGAAACCGTGGTGCTGCGCACCGGGTTCGGCGGAACGCGGATCGTCGACATGCTCGTCGGGGACCCGCTGCCGAGGATTTGTTAGAAGGGAGGTAAGGGCGGATGTGTCTTGGGATCCCGGGCCGGATCGTCGAAATCACCGATCCCGCCAACTATCTGGCCAAGGTGGACGTCAGCGGCGTGCAGCGCACCATCAGCGTGCGCCTGCTGGAGGACGACATGCCCGAGCCCGACGACTGGGTGCTGGTGCACGTCGGCTTCGCCATGGCCAAGATCGACGAGAGCGAGGCGCTGCTCACGCTGGCCGCGATCCAGAAACTCGGTGAGGCCTATCAAACCGAGATGGAAGCCTTCGACTCGTCGGCCATCATCTAAGGGGAACTGCTATGAAATTCGTTGACGAGTTTCGTGATCCGGCCGCGGCGCGCAAGCTGCTGGGCGCCATAAACAGCCTGGCGCGCTTGGCTGGCGACGGTGGCGAACAGTTCAAGTTCATGGAGGTGTGTGGCGGGCACACGCACACCATCTACCGGCACGGCATCGAACACCTGCTGCCCGACAACGTGGAGCTGGTGCACGGCCCGGGCTGCCCGGTCTGCGTGATCCCGATGGGCCGCATCGACGACGCGATGTGGCTGGCCGGCCAGCCCGACGTCATCTTCACCTGCTTCGGCGACATGATGCGGGTGCCCGGGTCCAACGGCAGCCTGCTGGACGCCAAGGCGCGCGGCGCCGACGTGCGGTTCGTCTACTCGCCGCTCGATGCGCTGAAGATCGCCGTCGACAACCCCGACAAGCAAGTCGTGTTCTTCGCCATCGGCTTCGAGACCACCGCGCCGTCGACCGCGGTGACACTGGTGCGCGCCCGCGACCTGGGTCTGCCCAATTTCAGCGTCTTCTGCAACCACGTCACCATCGTCCCGCCGATCAAGGCCATTCTGGAATCCCCCGACTTGCGGCTGTCCGGGTTCATCGGACCCGGGCACGTGTCGACGGTGGTGGGCAACCGCCCCTACCGGTTCGTGCCCGCGGTGTACCGAAAGCCGTTGGTAGTGGCGGGTTTCGAGCCGCTGGACATCCTCGCGGCGGTCGCGATGCTGCTGACCCAGATCCGCGACGGCCGCTGCGAGGTGGAGAACCAATACAAGCGTGTGGTGCCCGAGCGCGGCAACCCCGCGGCGCTGGCGCTGATGGGCAAGGTGTTCGCGCTGCGCCCGCACTTCGAATGGCGCGGGCTGGGCTTCATCTCGCAGAGCGCGCTGCGGCTGCATGACGACTTCGCAGAGTTCGACGCCGAGCTGCGCTTCGCGATGCCCGGCGTGCGCGTCGCCGACCCCAAGGCCTGTCAGTGCGGCGAGGTGCTCAAGGGCGTGCTGAAGCCTTGGGAGTGCAAGGTTTTCGGCACCGCGTGCACCCCCGAGACGCCGATCGGCACGTGCATGGTGTCGCCCGAGGGAGCGTGCGCGGCCTACTACAACTTCGGCCGCATGCACCGCGACGCGGTCAAGCTGGTGGGGCGCACTTGACCGACATCCGCGGTGCCGAGATGTTCGCCCGCTACGCGTACGCCCCCAACGCCCTCGGCTACTGCGGGCCCCCGCTCGGGGCCACCCTGCGCGACGGATCCGTCGACGAGGTGCGCCGCGCGGCGACGGGATTTTCCGGGGCCTGGCCCTATCTACGGGTCCTATCCCGGCTGACCGGCATCGCCGACCCGCTGGATTACCGGCTCGTCGAATCCTATTGGCTCGGCGGCGGTCTCGGCGCCGGCCTGGATCCGGGCGCGTTCTTCGACGCGCTGCTGGACATCATCGGCCCGCAGGCCGGCAGGTACTGGTCGCACCTCACCCCCGACCTGGGCCACGAGGCCGCCGCCAACCACTGCTTCCACGTGTTCGGCGTGTATCCGTGGACCCGGTTTTTGGGGCGTGGCATGGATGAGCACCCGCTGAGCGTGCTGGACAACTGCCGGATCACCTGGGGCACAGTCGTTTCCCGCCACAACGACGACGTCGAGGTGTCGTGCCGGAAGCTGCTCTGGGACGGCCTGGCCCTGACCCTGTCCGAGCCCGCCGTGCGACCGCTCGACGTCTGGGCCGACGGGTACAGCGCCGTGCCCGACGTCGCCGTCGGCGACGAGGTCGCGGTGCACTGGGGCCGGCTGTGCGGCCGGCTGACACCCGAGCAGGTTCACGCGCTCGCCGACAGCACCGACCGTCAGCTGCGGTTGACCAGCCAACGGCTGGCGCATGTTTAGGCAAGAATCGCGCAAGGATTAGGCAAGCCGCCCGCCGGACGCTGTGCACATGAGCACAACTTCGTACCGTCAGCGGGCCATCACCATGCTCGCGCTGATCGCCGCGGCGACCGCTGTGGCAGCGTGCGCGCACACGACAGCGCCCGCAACGGTGATGCCCAAGACCAGTCCGACGACCACGTCGCGCGTGCCCGGCAAGGGCGCGGTCACCTTCGAATACTTGCAGCGCGCGCCCGTCCCGGGGCTGTGCGAGCACGATCCGGGCCAACTGAGAGGCGGTGAATTGCCGCCACAAGAGGGGCATCCCGGACACGTCGGCATCGCGTTGAACTACAACACCGGCGCCTACAAGGTCGCGTTTGGCGACCTGACCGGGCGCGGAGGCGACGCCGCCATGGTCATCTACTGCAATGCCGGTGGAGTCGGGTGGCCGGAGATCGTGCAGCTCTACACCGCGGGCCCGCAGCTCTCAAAAACCGGGCCCACGCGGCTGGGTGGAATCGACCTCGACGACCTCACCCACGGCGGCAGGGAAGTCGTGACCGATCTGTCCATCTCGGACCATGTCGTGCATGTGACGTGGATGACCACCGGTCCGAATGAGGCAATGTGTTGCGGGACCGTGGAGATGAAGGCCGACCTCCGTTGGGACGGTTCCACCGTGGTTGCCCAGAACGTGCGCCGAATCAACTGAGACCGTCTGGCTCGTGCCAGACTGGGCGTCGTGCCCGGCTCGATCTGCGACGTGCTGCCGGCCGCCGCCGCCCTGCTCGGCGCCCCCGACGGGGCCGACCGCTTGGGCCTCGCGGAATCCGTCGGCGCCGTCGACCGCGTCGCGGTCGTGCTGGTCGACGGGATGGGCTGGCACCTGCTACCGAAGCTGACCGGTGACGCGCCGCTGCTGGCCTCGGTGCTGGCGGGTGAGACCGGAAACCTGACCGAACTCACCTGCACGTTTCCCTCGACGACGCCGAGCAGCCTGGTGTCGCTCGGCACCGGCGCGCGGCCCGGTGAGCACGGCATCCTCGGGTTCACGCTCAATGTGCCCGGCACGGACCGGGTGCTCACGCACATCGTGTGGCGCGACGACCCGCCCCATACCGAATGGCAGCCGCTGCCGAGTTGGTTCGGCCGGCTCGAGCGGGCCGGCATCGCCGCGCGGGCGGTGCTGCCCGCGCCGTTCATCGGCAGCGGGCTGACCGATGCGGCGTACCGCGGCGCGCGCTTCCGCCCGACACAACCGACCGACGACTACGCCCAGCTGGTGGCCGACGAGGTGCAGGCGGGTCCGGGCCTGGTCTTCGGCTACATCGCCGACCTGGACACCGCCGCCCACTTGTTCGGCATCGGATCTCAGCACTGGCACGAGGCAGCGGTGCGCGTCGACGCCCTGCTGACCCGGCTCGTCGACACCCTGCCGCCGAACGCGGCGCTGCTGGTGACCGCCGACCACGGCGGCCTCAACGTCCCCCCGGAGTCCCGCGTCGACCTCGACACCGACCCACGGCTTGGCACCGGGGTGCGCGTGGTCGCCGGCGAGCCGCGCGTGCGCTACCTACACACCGACCCGGGCGCCGCCGCCGACGTGCGGACCGCGTGGGCCGAGACGCTCGACGGCCGGGCGGACGTCTACGACCGCGAGCACGCGGTGGCCACCGGCATGTTCGGGCCCGTTGACCCGGCGCACCTGGCGCGGATCGGCGACGTCGTCGTCGTCTGCACCGGCGACACCGCCGTGCTGGCGACCGCCCACGAGCCCCCGGAATCCGCCCGCCTCATCGGCTTTCACGGCGGGGCGACCCCGGTCGAGATGGCGATTCCATTAATCGTTTTTCGCCGCTGACTGTCGACAAAAGCTCAACGCCTTGCATCACGGGTTGTTCGTCGAGAACCGCCGACCGAGTTCAATGTTGCGGCCCGCACGATTAAGAACGAACGTCATGGCGCGCGGTAGTACAGGCTTGGCGAGTTTGAAAGCCAGCCGAGGTTTACAGCCGATTGCAAAGTGCAACAGCGTGCCGTTTTTGGCAGACGGCTCAAAGCGGTACTCCTCGGCCCAGGCATAGAACGCCGGCGCGCTGGTGCCGTCGACACGGAACGCAAAGCGGGCACCTCCATCCCAAGCGAGCACCGTCTCTTCTACCTTGATCCCGATCACCCGTTTGGTACATCGCGAGCCGGCACCGTGTGGCCTCGGCGTGTGATAGCGGCCCGTCTTATCGAAACCGGGGAAAAACTCACCCCAGTTCGCCGGGTCGTGTGCAAACGCCGCGAAGACCTCGCTTGGTGGCCGAGCCACATGGACGGAGGCGGTTAAGCGGATAGGCGCTGTGGTCAGGAAATCAAGGTCGACCGGTTCGCAGGTGAACATGTGAATCTCCTCGGAGCGTCAGGTGCCCTCACCCGTCGAACTGCTGCGTCCATCTCCGGAAGAACTGTATAGCCGATTCGTCGCGGCGTGGCGGGCGAAACCGAGTCACCACCAGGCCATGCGCAACCGCGCCAGGTCCTTCAGCCGAACGAACGCACGCCCGAGGCGCATCCGGACGGCCTCAGGGACACGCGGCCGCCGGATGCGTCGGCGCTTGGAGTCGCTGCCCACACCCGCGCTGGCCCGAACGCGGGAAGTATCCGGCGACAGCCACCGGGGCGCCCCCGCCAAGTCGGAAGGCATGGGTTCATGCAGCATCCGGGGGCGGCGCAAGCCGGCTGAGACCGGGCAATAGATGCCATTGGGGTCGCTTTTCATGGAGCCATCCCGAGGGATCCACACGCCCGAAGGGTGCTGGAGAATTTCCCTGCCGCAGTGGCGGCAGGTGGCCGCATACAACTTTCGTCCCCCGTGATATTCGCTTGCAGGTTAGCGCCGCCCCCGACTGCACCGCTGGTTATGTCAACCTTACTTCGCAGTCACCCAAAAATGAAAGCACCTGTTTTCAAAGTCGGCGCAGAGCGTTTTCACAGCTCACTCGCCGTTATGGGAGCGAACTGGCTGTAACCCTGGCACGTATATCAGGGAAGATTCCGTGGGTTCGGGCATTCGGGTGCATTCGGGCGGAGAGGTGGTAATGGATTTCGCGACGCTTCCGCCGGAGATCAACTCCGGGCTGATTCGTTCGGGCCCCGGCGCGGGATCGATGGCGGAGGCCGCCACGGCCTGGGACCGGCTTGCCGCGGGGCTTTATGCGGCGGCGGCGCAGACGCCGATGCTGGAGGGCGCGGCGCCTTACGTGAATTGGCTGAACGCTGCCGCGGCGCGCGCCGAGCAGGCGGGCGCCCAGGCCGCGGCGGCGGCGAGAGCCCACGATTCGGCGGTGGCGGCGACCGTTCCCCCACCGGCGATCACCGCCAACCGCGCGCAGCAAAGGTCGCTGGGCCGCCGGAACTGCCTTGCGCAAAGCGGCCCGGCCATCGCGGCAGTCGACGCCGAGTACGAGCAGATGTGGGCCCGCGACGCCGACGCCATGTACGCCTACGCCCGCGCCGCGGCCGACGCGGCGACGCTGGTCCCGTTCAGCTCGCCGCCGGGATATCGGGGCGCGACGGCCGGTCCCTGGGCGCTGCGCTCGGCGCCGGACGTCGTGTCTGCCGGCGGTCGAGTGATATCGGCCATTCCCGGAGCGCTGCAGGCATTTTCGGCGTCGCCGCTGACGCCCCTGGAGGCGTCGCTGTCGCCGGTGACCTCGGCGCTGTCCAGGCTGAGTTCCCTGTGCGCACCGTCGGGCCCCGCGATCGGATACCTCAGCGCCCTCAACAAAAGGGCGGCTCTGTGCTCGCTCGTCCGGAAGCCGGCCCGCGTCGGACCGTTGGCCAGTTTCGGACGCGGGGCGTCGATCGGGGGGCTCTCGGTGCCACGGGCGTGGGCAATGGCGATGGCGCGGCTGCGCCACCCGGCCGTCAGAGCGGGGTGACGTAGGCGGAGCTGATGCCGCCGTCGACCAGGAACGTCGATGCGGTGATGAACGACGCGTCGTCGCTGGCCAAAAACGCCACCGCGGCGGCGATTTCGTCGGGCTCGGCGAATCGGCCCACCGGCACGTGCACCAGCCGGCGCGCCGCGCGTTCTGGGTCCTTGGCGAAAAGCTCTTGCAGGAGTGGGGTGTTGACCGGTCCGGGGCACAGCGCGTTGACGCGGATGCCCTGCCGGGCGAACTGCACGCCCAGCTCCCGCGACATCGCCAGCACCCCGCCCTTGGACGCGGTGTAGGAGATCTGCGACGTGGCCGACCCCAGCACCGCGACGAACGACGCCGTGTTGATGATCGACCCCTTCTGCGCGGGCACCATGTGCCGCAGCGCGGCCCGGCAACACAGGTAGACCGATTTGAGGTTGACGTCCTGCACCCGCTGCCACGCCGGAAGTTCGGTGTTCTCGATCAGGTCGTCCTCGGGCGGTGAGATGCCGGCGTTGTTGAATGCGATGTCGACCCAGCCGTAGACCTCGGCGGCGGCGTCGAACAGCGCGTTGACCGCGTCCTCGTCCGAAACATCCGTCGGCACGAACAAACCCGAGAGTTCCTCGGCGGCGGCCGCGCCGGCGTCGCGGTCGACGTCGCCCACGACGATGCTCGCGCCTTCGGCGCGCATCCGCCGTGCCGCGGCCAACCCGATGCCGCCGGCACCGCCGGTGATCACCGCGACCCGGCCCGCCAGCCGCTGCGACAGGTCCATTACGAGCCCTCCTTGACGGCGATGAACACGTTCTTGGTCTCGGTGAAATGCAATGGCGCGTCGGGGCCCAGCTCGCGGCCCAGCCCGGACTGCTTGAACCCGCCGAACGGCGTGTTGTAGCGGACCGACGAGTGCGAATTCACGGACAGGTTGCCGGACTCGACCGCCCGCGACACCCGCAGGGCCCGGGACAGGTCGTCGGTCCAGATGGATCCCGACAGCCCGTAGGCGGTGTCGTTGGCGAGCGCGACGGCGTCGTCCTCGTCGTCGAACGCCAACACGGTGACGACGGGACCGAAGATCTCCTCGGTGACGGCGCGGTCGTCGCGCTGCGGGGTGAGAACCGTTGGTGGAAACCAGAATCCGCGACCGGACGGCGCGGTGCCCCGAAAGGCGACCGGTGCGTCGTCCGGCACGTAGGAGGCGACCTTGTCGCGGTGCGCGCCCGACACCAGGGGCCCCATCTCGGTGTCGCGGGAGGCGGGGTCGCCGACGACGACGGCCTTGACCGCCGGCTCGAGCAACTCCATGAACCGGTCATACACACTGCGCTGCACCAGGATCCGGCTGCGCGCACAGCAGTCCTGCCCGGCGTTGTCGAACACTCCGGCGGGCGCGGTCGCCGCCGCGCGCTCCAGGTCGCAGTCGGCGAAGACGATGTTGGCGCTCTTGCCGCCGAGTTCCAGCGTCACCCGCTTGACCTGCGCCGCCGCGCCCGCCATCACGCTCTTGCCCACCTCGGTGGAGCCGGTGAACACCACCTTGCGCACGTCCGGGTGGGTGACGAGCCGTTCCCCCGCCACTGCGCCCTTACCGGGCAGCACCTGGAGCAGGTCCGCATCGAGCCCCGCCTCGACCGCCAGCTCGCCCAGCCGCATCGTGGTCAGCGGCGTCGGTTCGGCGGGCTTGACCAGCACGGCGTTGCCGGCGGCCAGCGCGGGGGCGATGCTCCACGACGCGATCGGCATCGGGAAGTTCCAGGGCGTGATCACGCCGATGACGCCCAGCGGTTCGTTGAAGGTGACGTCGATGCCGTCGGCGACGGGAATCTGCTTGCCGGACAAGCGCTCCGGGCTGCCCGAGTAGAACATCAGCACGTCGCGGACGTGGCCGGCCTCCCATTCCGCCGACGCGATCGGGTGCCCCGAGTTGGCCACCTCGAGCGCGGCCAGCTCGTCGACGTGGGCGTCGACGACGGCGGCGAACGCCCGCAGGGCCGCCGCTCGCCCGGCCGGCGCCAACCGCGACCAGCGTCGCTGGGCCACGCGGGCGCGCGCCACGGCGTCATCGACGGCGGCGGCGTCGAAGAGCTCGACGGAACGCAGCACTTCCTCGGTCGCGGGGTTGACCAGTTGCGTTGCCGTCATCGGGTGACCCGCGCGGCTTCCACCACCGCCTTGAACAGCCGCAGGTCGTCGAGCGATTTCTCCGGATGCCATTGCACCGCAAGCGCGAACGACTCGCCGGGCACCTCGACGGCCTCCACCACGCCGTCGGGGTCCATCGCGCTGACCACCAGGCCGTCACCGACCTTGTCGATGGCCTGGTGGTGATAGCAGGGCGCGTCGACGCACTCCCCGATCAACGCGGCCAGGCGCGTGCCCGCCACGGTACGCACCGGCAACCGGTTGAACACCCCGTTGCCGGCGCGGTGGCCGTTGTGGCCGAGGACGTCGGGCAGGTGCTGGTGCAGGGTCCCGCCGAACGCGACGTTGAGCAGTTGCGCGCCGCGGCAGATGCCCAGCACCGGCAGCCCGCGGTCCAGTGCGCCGCGCAACAGCGCCAACTCCCAGGCGTCGCGGTCCGTGCGCGGCGAGTCGGTGGCCGGATGCGGGTCCTGGCCGTAGCCCGCCGGGTCGACGTCGTAGCCGCCGGTGATCACCAGCGCGTCCAGGCTGTCCAGCAGGCGATCGACGACCTCGGAGTCCGCGGGCTGCGGCGGCAGCAGCACCGCGATGCCGCCGGCCATGACGACGCCCTCGAAGTAGTCGGCGGGCAGGTAACCGGCGGGGATATCCCAGATCCCGGTCCGCACCTGCTCGAGATAACTGGTCAGGCCGACGACGGGGCGCCTATAGCCGTTCAAACCCTCGCATCCTCTCCCAGTCGGTGACCGCCGCGTTGAACGCCGCCAACTCCACGCGGGCATTGTTCAGGTAGTGCGCGACGACGTCGTCGCCGAAGGCCTCCCGCGCGAGCGCCGAGCCTTCGAACAGCGCCGCCGCCTCGGCGAGCGTGCCGGGCAGCCGGTCGACGTCGGTTGCCTCGTAGGCATTCCCGGTGTAGGGCGCGGGCGGCTCGATGCCCCGTTCGATACCGTACAACCCCCCGGCGATCAGCGCCGCCGCAGCGAGGTACGGGTTGACGTCGCCGCCGGGCACCCGGCATTCGACCCGCAGGTTGCGCCCGTGGCCGACCACCCGCAGCGCGCAGGTGCGGTTGTCCAGGCCCCACGCGATCGCGGTCGGCGCGAAGCTGCCGTCGGCGAATCGCTTGTACGAGTTGATGTTTGGCGCGTAGAACAGGGTCAGTTCCCGCAGCGTGGCCAGCAGGCCCGCGAGGAAACCGCAAAACGTCGCCGACATGCCGTGCGGGCGGGCGCCGTCGTCGAACACGGCCGTATCGTCCGGCCCTCGCAGCGACAGGTGGATGTGGCAGCTATTGCCCTCCCGCTCATCGTATTTCGCCATGAACGTCAGGCTCTTGCCGTGCTGGTCGGCGATCTCCTTGGCGCCGTTCTTGTAGATGGTGTGGTTGTCGCAAGTGACCAGCGCCTCGTCGTAGCGGAACCCGATTTCCTGCTGGCCCCGGTTGCATTCGCCCTTGACGGCCTCGAACCGCAGGCCCGCGCCCTCCATCCCCAGCCGAATGTCGCGCAGCAGCGGCTCCATCCGCGACGACGCCAGCATCGCGTAGTCGATGTTGTAGTCGCTGGCCGGCGTCAGCCCGCGGTAGCCGCTCGCCCACGCCTGGCGGTACGGCTCGTCGAACACGATGAACTCCAGCTCGGTTGCGATGTCGGCGGCCAGGCCGCGCTCGCCCAGCCGGGCGAGCTGGCGGCGCAGGATCGCCCGGGGCGCGACGGCGACCTCACCGCCGTCGGCCCAGCCGAGGTCGGCGATCACCAGGGCGGTGCTTGGCAGCCACGGGACCAGGCGCAGGGTTGCCAGGTCCGGTGTCATCACCATGTCGCCGTAGCCGGTTTCCCAGCTCGACATCGCGTAGCCGGACACCGTGTTCATGTCGACGTCGACGGCGAGCAGATAGCTGCAGCACTCGGCGCCGTGCGCGGCGACCTCGTCGACGAAGAGCCGTGCCGACATGCGCTTGCCGACCAGCCGGCCCTGCATGTCGGCGAACGCCACGATGACGGTGTCCACCGCGCCGCCGCCCACCAGCTCGTCCAGCGCGGCCAACGTGAGCATGGTGGAAGGCGCTACCACGTGCTGGTGCGCAGGACGATCTCGGCGGCCAGCTGTGCCGTCGACTCCTGCACGGTGCGCCGGCCGAGGTCGACCACGCGGTATTCGGCATAGACGTACCGCTGGCTCGCGTCCGCCACGGCCTTGGCGGCCGGCGAGCTGACCAGCACGGTGGTGCCGATTTCGACCGGCGGGCAGTGCTCGTCGAGCACCACGCCGTTGGGGTCGGCCACCCGCGGATGCCCGCGGTCGATCACGACCAGGCCGACGAACCGGCCCAACCGGGTGGCCGCCAGTTCCCAGGCGAGCTCACCGCCGGCCCGGTCGCCGAAGACCACGGCCCAGCGGATGCCCAGCGAGTCGAGGATGCCGACCACCGATTTCGCGGTCAGGCGCGGGTCGAGGCCGACGACGACCGTGCGAAGCGAGGCGGTATGCAGGCGTTCGCACACCGCGTCGTAGGCGACCGGCGAACGCTGCTGGTCTCCGAGGATGACGACGACGACACCCTTCTCCGGCCCGGCTACGGACACCGGAACGGGAAATCCGTCGAGCGTGGTCATCATCGAGTGCACTCACGCACGTTACCTGTCAAAGGCCAGCGTGCGCGAGGTTTCCTCCTCTCCTACTGCCGTAACGCACTGGCAATGAACGGTCGCGGCGGCGGCCCGTCGAGCAGCCCGAGGACCGCGTCGACGTCGAGATGGGCGGCCAGCAGGTCGGCGATCGCGTCGAGTTGGGCGTCGCGGCGCGCGGCGACGTCGGTGCCGGCGACGACGAAACCGCCGCGGCCGGCCGCGTCGGCGACCCGGGTGAGCCAGCCCCGGCGGAAGTCGTCGTTGTCGAGCAGGCCGTGCCAGTGGGTGCCGAAGATGGCGCCGCGCACGACGCCCTGGGGTTCGGATTCCTGTTCGAACCAGGTGTCCTCGGCGCAGCGGGAGAGCCGCCCGTGGTGGATTTCGTATCCGGAGAGCGGCCGCTGCCAGCGCCGCAGGACCTTGGCCTTGCCGAAGGCGATGTCGGCGTCGAGCAGGCCCAGCCCGGCGACCTCCCCCGCACCGGATTCGACCGTGTCCTCGATGCGCCGGCACAGCATCTGGAAGCCGCCGCAGATGCCCAGCACCGGCTTGCCGGCCCGGGCGTGGTCGACGAGCGCGCCGGCCAGGCCGCGTTCGCGCAGCCACGACAGGTCGGCGACGGTCGCCTTGCTGCCGGGGATCACGATCAGGTCGGTGTCGGCCAGGTCGGCGGGATCGGTGATCCAGCGCACCAGCACGCCGGGCTCGCAGGCCAGCGCCTCGACGTCGGTGGAGTTGGAGATGCGGGGCAGCCGGATCGCGGCGACCCGCAGCCACTGATCGCCGCGGGGCGGCGCGGGCCAGCCGAGGACGCGGCTCGCGACCACCGACAGCGAGTCCTCGGCGTCCAGCCAGAGCTCCTCGGCGTAGGGCAGTACCCCGTAGGTCGGGCGGCCGGTCAGGGTGTGCAGCTGGCGCAGACCGGGTTCCAGCAGCGCGGGGTCGCCGCGAAACTTGTTGACGACGAAGCCGGCGATCAGCGCCTGGTCCTCGGGCTCGAGCACCGCGACCGTCCCGAACAGGTGCGCCAACAGCCCGCCGCGATCGATGTCACCGACCAGAAGCACCGGCAGGTTCGCGGCCCGGGCCAGCCCCATGTTGGCCAAATCCGTTGCCCGCAGGTTGATCTCGGCCGGCGAGCCGGCGCCCTCGCAGATCACCGCGTCGAATTCGGCTCGCAGGCTGGACAATTCGTCGGCGACGATGCCGGCCAGGCGGTCGCGGTGCGCGAAATAGCCGGCCGCAGTGACCGACTCGGCGACCTGGCCGCGGATCACCAGCTGCGAGGTGCGGTCGCCGCCCGGTTTGAGCAGGATCGGGTTGAACCGCACGCTGGGCTCCAGCCCCGCCGCGCGCGCCTGGATCGCCTGGGCGCGGCCGATCTCGCCGCCTTCGACCGTGACCACCGAGTTGTTGGACATGTTCTGCGCCTTGAACGGCGCCACCCGAATCCCCTTGCGCGCCAACAACCGGCACAGGCCCGCCACCACCACCGATTTACCGGCGTCGGAGCTGGTGCCCGCGACCAGCAGAGCCCCGCTCACCTTGCTGTGTCTGCTCGCGTCAGAGACAAGTGAGGATCTCGGCGCCGGTGTCGGTGACCAGCAGGGTGTGCTCGAACTGGGCGGTCCACTTGCGGTCCTTGGTGACCACCGTCCAGCCGTCGTCCCAGATCTCGTAGTCCAGCGCGCCGAGGTTGATCATCGGTTCGATGGTGAACGTCATTCCCGGCTGGATGACCGTCGCCACCGAGGGCTGGTCGTAGTGCAGGACCACCAGCCCGTTGTGAAAGGTGGTGCCGATGCCGTGACCGGTGAAATCACGAACGACGTTGTAGCCGAACCGGTTTGCGTACGACTCGATGACGCGGCCGACCACCGAGAGCGCGCGGCCCGGCTTGACGGCGTTGATCGCGCGCATCGTGGCCTCGTGCGTGCGCTCAACGAGCAGCCGGTGCTCCTCGGCGACGTCGCCGGCCAGGAACGTCGCGTTGGTGTCGCCGTGCACCCCGTCGATGTAGGCGGTGACGTCGATGTTGACGATGTCGCCGTCCTCGATCACCGTCGAGTCGGGGATTCCGTGGCAGATGACCTCGTTGAGCGACGTGCAGCACGACTTGGGGAAGCCCTTGTAGCCCAGCGTCGACGGGTAGGCGCCGTTGTCGATCATGTACTCGTGGGCGATCCGGTCGAGTTCGTCGGTCGTCACCCCGGGCGCGACCGCCTTGCCGGCCTCGGCCAGGGCGCCGGCCGCGATCCGGCCGGCGACGCGCATCTTCTCGATCACCTCGGGCGTCTGCACCCACGGCTCGCTGCCCTCCTGCGCGGTCGGCTTGCCGACGTACTCGGGGCGGGGGATGCGCCCGGGCACCGGCAGAGTCGGCGATATCACCCCGGGAGAAAGCGCGGTGCGAGCTGGCATGCAGGCCAGCTTAATAGGCGCTCGCCCGGCGCGGCGCGTGTGCGTCAGCGGCTTCGAGTGTGAGCGTGGGGCGCCACAGGTTCACCCGCGAAGCCCGATCAACCAGAGCGGCGGCGCAACAGCGAGCGCCGCGGCCCGCGGATGATCAGCGACCCGCACACCACCCGGCCCGTCAACACGACATGCGGCGTCCCCTCGCCGGGCGCGCCCTTGCGACGGTCGCTGGCGCTGCCGACGTAGACCTCGACGTCGTCGATCGAGGCGCTGGCGCCGTCGGGCAACCGGACCTCCACCGAGCCGAACCGCATGTCGAGCTCGATGATCACCACCGGCCCCGCGAACCGGGCCCGGGTGAGGTCGAGGTGCACCGAGCCGAGTCGGCGCACCAGCGCCAGCCTGGTCGGCACGGTCCACTCGCCGTGGCGCTTCAGCGACCCGGCCCAGCCGCGCAGCTCCACCCGGTCGGCCGCGGACGAGACGAACGCGCCGGGCCCGGGCAGGTCACCGACCAGCCCGTCCAGCTCGCTTCGGGTGCGCGCGTAGGACACCTGGGTCGAGCGCTGCTCGAACTCGTCGATGTCGATCAGGCCGAGCGCGACGGCATTGTGCAGCCGCCGCATCGTGCCGTTCCGGTCGGCGTCGGAGACCCGTAACGCCAGCATGTCCCCGCCGGTATCGGTCATGATCGCAAATTTACCGCTGTTGGAGCCCCCGGGACCGGGGCAGTTCAGGCCAGGTAGCCCGGCGGCATCGCCTCGAACATGAATTTCGTCATCCGCACCGCCCACTCCGAGCTGCCACCCCCGACGATCAGCGCGGCGAACGCCAGGTCGCCGCGGTACCCGGCGAACCAGGAGTGCGACCCGCCCGGGAACTCGGCCTCACCGGTCTTCCCGTAGATCTCGCCGCAGCCGGCGATCTCCTTGGCGGTCCCATTGGTCACCACCAGCCGCATCATCGGCCGCAGCGCCTCGACCATCTTCGGGCTGATCGGGGTGTCGTCACCCTCGACCGTCGTCGGCCGACCGGCGATGAGCTGCGGCACCGGGGTCTTGCCGGCCGCGACCGTCGCCGCCACCAGGGCCATGCCGAACGGGCTCGCCAGCACCTTGCCCTGGCCGAAGCCGTCCTCGGTGCGCTCGGCGAGGTCCACCGTCGGGGGCACCGACCCGGTCACGGTGGTGAGGCCGTCAACGGTGTAGTCGAGCCCGATGCCGTAGCGGGTGGCCGTTTGGGTCAGGCCGCGGGGCGGCATCCTGCTGCTCAGCTCGGCGAACGTGGTGTTGCACGAACTGGCGAACGCGCGCGACATGGGCACCACGCCCAGGTCGAAGCCGCCGTAGTTCGGGATGGTGCGATGCCCGATGTCGATGTGGCCGGGGCACCCCAGCATTGAGTTGGGGGTGGCCATGTCGCGGTCGATGGCGGCGCCCGCCGTGATCATCTTGAAGGTCGACCCGGGTGGGAACAGGCCGTTGGTGGCCGGCAGGCCGTCGGCGTCGGCGCCCTTGTTCTGCGCGATCGCGAGGATCTCCCCCGTCGACGGCTTGATCACGACGATCATCGCCTTGCCGCCCTTGTTGTCCACGGCGCGTTGGGCGGCGTTCTGCACGACCCGGTCCAGCGTGATCGACACCGACGGCGCCGGCGACCCCTCGACCTCGTGCAGCACGGCGACGTCGACGTTGTTCTGGTTGACGCTGACCACCCGCCAGCCCGCCTGGCCGTCGAGCTGATCCATCACGGCTTTCTTCACCTCGGCGATGACGGCCGGCGCGAAATGCGGGTCGGTGGGCAGCATTTCGGCCTGCGGCGTGACCACGATGCCGGGCAGCCGGCCGATCGCCGGGAAGACCTTGTCGTTGTCGTCGGGATGCAGCGTGACGCCCAGGTCCAGCGGGTGGGGCGCCGCGCTGGCCTGCTCAGCGAGCACCTGCGGGTCGGTGAGCGTGTTGTTGAACGGCCGCAGCACGTCGACGATCGAGTGGGTGGTGAAGCTCAGCGACTCCGACGGGCCGGCCTGGGTGGCGTCCAGCGTGTAGTGGTACAGGTAGCCCGGCGCCAGCACGTCGCTGCCGCCGAGTTCGTTCACCGAGGCGCGCCGCGGCTGATCGGCCCGCAGCGCGAACGTCTGGTGCTCGCCAAGCTTGGGATGCAGGTCGGTGGTGACCCACCGAACCTCCCAGCGCCCCTCGTCGCGGGCCATCTTCAGCTGGCCGTCATAGCTCCAGGTCCGGTTCTTCGGCAGGTGCCAGGTGAAGCGGTAGTCGACGGTGCCGGTGTCCTCGGCGTACTTCGAGCTGAGAACCTGCGCATCCAGGTGGGTGGCCTGCAGCCCGGCCCAGGCGGCATTGAGCGCTTCACGGGCCTCGTTGGGGTTGTCGCTGAGCTGCGCGGCCGTCGCGGTGTCCCCGATTGCCAAGGCGCCGAAGAACTTCTCGGCGGCCGGCGCGGGGCCGTCGGGCCGCGGCGTGCAGCCGGACAGGCTTATCGCCGCGACGAGCAGCACGCTCGCGCTGGCTGAGGCTGCTGTTGCTTTTGTGACCATCGGTGCAAATGTTATGAACTGCGGCGCCCACACCTGCCTCGACACACCGAGACCCGACCGTTATGCACGCCCTCGTTAGGTATTTCGGCGCCCAGCGCCCGGCCAGCCGGGCATCGGCCCGCCAGCGCCCGCTTAGCCGGGCGGCCGACCGCGGGCGGTCGCGACGGGCTAGTCCAGCAGGACCGTCGCGAAGGTGCCCACCTCGGCGAAGCCGACCCGGGCGTACGCGGCGCGGGCGACGGTGTTGAAGCTGTTCACGTACAGGCTGGCGACCCGGCCGGTGGCGACGATCACGGCGGCCACGGTCGCGGTGCCCGCGGTGCCGAGGCCGAGGCCGCGCCACTCAGGGTGCACCCAAACCCCTTGGATCTGACCGACGCCCGGCGACTGCGACCCGACCTCGGCCTTGAAGATCACCTGGCCGTGCTCGAAGCGGGCCCAGGCCCGGCCCGCCGCGATCAGGCTGGCCACCCGCCGGCGGTAGCCGCGACCGCCGTCGCCGAGCCGCGGGTCGACACCGACCTCGCCGATGAACATGTCGACGGCGGCCACCAGGTAGGCGTCCAGCTCGTCGGGCCGCACCTGCCGCACGCCGGGGTCGATGTCACAGTTCGGGTGGCTGGTCAGGGCCATCAACGGCTGGTGGTCGCGCACGTCGCGCGCCGGACCCCAGGCCGGCTCGAGGCGCTCCCACATGGGCATCACCAGGTTGGCCCGGCCGACCAGCGAGGAACAGCGCCGCGTCGCGCTCATCGCCTCGTCGGCGAAGGCGTTCAGGTCGGCCGGTCCGCCGCGCAGCGGGATGAGGTTGGCGCCGGCGAAGCACAGCGACTCGTCGGGGCCGCGCCGTGTCCACAGCTCCCCGCCGATCGAATTGGGTTCGATGCCGTGGTCGGCCACCCGGGCCGCGACCATGCACGAGCCGACCGGGTCGTCGTTGAGCACCCGCCACACCGCGGCGGCGTCGCGCACCACGGAAACCCGCCGCTCGCCGACAAGGCGAAAGATGGGCGGAGCCGACATCGGGGGAACTCTCTGTGGTGCGAACTGACGATCTTAAAAACAGAGCGGGGCGCGGGCCCCTATCAGCTTACGGTCACAATCGGCGAACCGCTCGGTTCTGTTCCCGGATCGGTACCCATTTCTGATGCGAGTCGCATGGCCTCCTCGATCAGCGTCTCGACGATCTGGGCCTCGGGCACGGTCTTGATCACCTCGCCGCGAACGAAGATCTGCCCCTTGCCATTTCCCGACGCGACGCCCAGGTCGGCCTCGCGGGCCTCGCCCGGACCGTTGACGACGCAGCCCATCACGGCCACCCGCAGCGGGACGTCGAGCCCGTCCAGGCCGGCGGTGACCGCGTTGGCCAGCGTGTAGACGTCGACCTGGGCGCGACCACACGACGGGCACGACACGATCTCGAGGCCGCGGGGCCGCAGGTTCAGCGACTCGAGGATCTGGATGCCGACCTTGACCTCCTCGACCGGCGGCGCCGACAGCGACACCCGGATGGTGTCGCCGATCCCCCGCGACAGCAGCGCGCCGAACGCGACCGCCGACTTGATGGTGCCCTGGAACGCGGGACCGGCCTCGGTGACGCCGAGGTGCAGCGGGTAGTCGCATTGGGCGGCCAGCTGCTCGTAGGCGGCGACCATCACGACGGGGTCGTTGTGCTTGACGCTGATCTTGATGTCGCCGAAGCCGTGCTCCTCGAACAGCGACGCTTCCCACAGCGCGGACTCGACCAGCGCCTCGGGGGTGGCCTTGCCGTACTTCTCCATGAACCGCTTGTCCAGCGAGCCGGCGTTGACGCCGATGCGGATCGGGATGCCGGCCGCCGCCGCGGCCTTGGCGACCTCGCCGACCCGGCCGTCGAACTCCTTGATGTTGCCGGGGTTCACCCGCACCGCGGCGCACCCGGCGTCGATGGCGGCGAAGATGTACTTCGGCTGGAAGTGGATGTCGGCGATCACCGGGATCTGGCTGTGCCGCGCGATCTCGGCCAGCGCGTCGGCGTCCTCCTGGCGCGGGCAGGCGACGCGCACGATGTCGCAGCCGGCGGCGGTCAGCTCGGCGATCTGCTGCAGCGTCGTGTTGACGTCGTGCGTCTTGGTGGTGCACATCGACTGCACCGAGATCGGGTAGTCGCTGCCGACCCCGACGTCGCGGACCATCAGTTGGCGCGTCTTGCGCCGCGGCGCCAGCGTGGGCGGCGGGGCGTCCGGCATTCCCAGGCTGGTCACTGGAACAGCCTGATCGGGTTGACGAGGTCGGCGGTCACGGTCAGCAGCATGTAGCCGACCACGAACACCAGCACCACGTACGTGGCGGGCATCAGCTTGAGGTAGTTCACCGGCGCCGCCGCGACCATGCCGCGCGCCGAGCGGATCAGGTTGCGGATCTTCTCGAACACCGCGATGGCGATGTGGCCGCCGTCGAACGGCAGCAGCGGCACCAGGTTGATGGCGCCCAGGATGAGGTTCAGCTGCGCCAGGAAGAACCAGAACGCCACCCACAGCCCGTGGTCGACGGTGTCGCCGCCGATGATGCTGGCCCCGACGACGCTCATCGGCGTACCCGGGTCGCGCTGCCCGCCGCCGATGGCGTGCACCAGCGCCCCGACCTTCGTCGGGATCGTCACCAGCGCCTTGCCCACCTCGACGGTCAGGTCGCCGGCGAAGGCGAAGGTGGCCGGTATCGCCGACAGGACGTTGTAGTGCGTCGGCGGGGTTTTGACGGTGCCGACGCCGATGGCGCCGACCGTGGCGGCCTCCGGCTTGGCGTCCCGCCCCTTGGCCGGATTGGTCAGGTAGCGCTGGGTCGGCGTCACGTCGACGTACGTGGTGATAGTGCTGCCGTCGCGCTCGACGACGACGGGGACGGTGCCGTGCAGCTTGCGCACCGCGGCCGCCATGTCCTCGAACGTGGACACCGGGGTGTCGCCGACCTTGACGACGACGTCGCCGGGGCGGATCCCGGCGGCCGCCGCCGGGCCGGGCCCGGTGCAGTTGCCGAGCTTGCCCGGGGCGGTTTCCGGTGCGACGCAAGCGGTTTCGCCGACGACGGCCTTGGTGGGCGGGTGCAGGTTGGGCAGCCCCCAGACCAGGGCGATGCCGTAGATCAGGACCAGGCAGATGACGAAGTTCATGCCCGGGCCGGCGAAGAGCGTCGCGACCCGCTTCCAGGTCGCCTGCTTGTACATGGCGCGGTCGGCCTCGTCGGGCTCGAGATCCTCGACCGGGGTCATCCCGGCGATATCGCAGAAGCCGCCCAGCGGGACGGCCTTGATGCCGTACTCGATCTCGCCGCGCCGGGTCGACCACAGCGTCGGCCCGAAGCCGACGAAATAGCGCCGCACCTTCATGCCGGTGCCGCGCGCGACCCACATGTGGCCGCACTCGTGCAGGGCCACCGAGATCAGGATGGCGAGCGCGAACAGCACGATGCCGATTGCGAACATCATCGGGTTGCTAGGACCTTTCTGACAGCGCGCTGCGCTCGCTCACGTGCCCAGCGCTGCGCGTCCAGTACCTCATCCACGGTAGCGGGTGAAACGGACCATTGGTCGGCGGCGTGCAGCACGTCGGCGACGGTTTTGACGATCGCGGGGAATCCGATCCTGCCGTTCAGGAAGGCGTCGGCCGCCTCCTCGTTGGCCGCGTTGTACACGGCGGTCATGCAGCCACCGGTCTGACCGGCGTGCCGGGCCAGCTCGACGGCGGGGAAAACGTCGTTGTCCAGCGGCTCGAATTCCCAGCTAGAGGCGGTGGTGAAGTCGCAGGCCGGGGCGGCGCCGGGCACCCGGTCGGGCCAGCCGAGCGCCAGCGAAATGGGCAGCTTCATGTCCGGCGGGCTGGCCTGGGCGATCGTCGAGCCGTCCACGAAGGTGACCATCGAATGAACAATCGACTGGGGGTGCACGACGACGTCGATGCGGTCGTAGGGAATGCCGAAGAGCAGGTGGGTCTCGATGAGCTCGAGCCCCTTGTTGACCAGCGACGCCGAGTTCAGCGTGTTCATCGGGCCCATCGACCAGGTGGGGTGGGCGCCCGCCTGCTCGGGCGTGACGGCCTCGAGGTCGGCGGCGGACCAACCGCGGAACGGCCCGCCCGAGGCGGTCAGCACCAACTTGGCGACCTCGTTTTTTTCGGGGTCGGGATTCCCACAGCGCAGGCACTGGGCCAGCGCGGAGTGCTCGGAGTCGACGGGCACGATCTGGCCGGGCCGCGCCGCCCGCAGCACCAGCGGCCCCCCGGCGATCAGCGATTCCTTGTTGGCCAGCGCGAGCCGGGCCCCGGAGTCCAGTGCGGCCAGGGTCGGGCGCAGGCCCAGCGCCCCGACCAGCGCGTTGAGGACGACGTCGGCATCGGTCTCCTGGACCAGCCGGGTCACCGCTTCCGGCCCGCTGTAGGGGACGTCCCCGACCTGCTGCGCCGCGCGCTCGTCGGCGACGGCGATGTTGGTGACGCCGGTCTCGGCGCGCTGGCGCGCCACCGCGTCGGGGTTGGCCCCACCCGCCGCCAGCCCGACCACCTCGAAACGGTCGGGGTTGGCCGCGATGACCTCGAGCGCCTGGGTGCCGATCGAGCCGGTGCTGCCCAGCACCAGCACGCGCAGGCGGCCGCCGGCAGTCGCGTTAGTCACTCACTCATTGTGCCCGCTCGGTCGCGCGGGCGGGTGTGCCAGAATCTCTCCTACCAGCCGATCACGAAGGGGATTCGCCGTGGCCAGTACCGAGGTGGAGCACTACAACGGCGTCGACGTCGCCGAGGTGCCGTCGGCAGCCTGGGGGTGGAGCAAGATCAACGTCCGCACCTGGCACGCGATCGGGCTGTTCATCGTCATATTCCTGCTGGCCATGATGTGGGGCAACCACGTCGGCCACGTCGAGAACTGGTTCCTGGTCGGGTTCGCCATCCTGACGCTCGTCGTACTGGTGCGCGACCTGTGGGGCCGCCGCCGCGGCTGGATCCGGTAGCGCTCGGCGGAGCCGCTGCGCCCGTCGTCGCCAGGCGGCGCCGACCAGCAACACGAACAGCGCCACCGCCCACGGCAGCACGCCGTGTTGGTGCACCCAGCCGGCCAGCGCGCCCTGCAGGCGGCCGGCGAACATGATCACAGCGTCGTCGGGACCGGCGTTCGTGTTGAACAGGCGCAGCTCGTAGACGCCGTAATAGCCGACATACAGCCCGACCAGCACCAGCAGCGCCCCACCGATCCGGTTGACCAGCGGCAGGACGCGCCGCAGCCGGTCGGCCATGCGGGAGCCCGCCCTGGCCAGACCGGTCGCCGCGACGGCCAGGACGCCCACCACCAACGTCAGGCCCGCCACATAAGCGAGGTAGACCGAGGCCCCCGTGGCGACCGACCCGCCCCGCAGGCCGGCGGCGGTGACGGCCAAGAAGGGCCCGACGGTGCACGACAGCGATGCGATCGCATAGCTGACGCCATAGGAGTACATCGAGCCCAGCCGCACCGTCGGCGCCCAGCGCGGACCCAGCCGGCGTGGTGTCAGCGCCGTCAACTCGCGGCCCGACAGGAGCCAAACCCCAAGCGCGACAAGCACAATCCCGATGACCACCGTCGCGTAGGGCAGGTATCGCTGCACGGTCGAGGCCGCCGAGATGGTCAGCGCGCCGAACAACCCGAACACCGTCAGGAAGCCGAGCGCCATCCCGACCGTCGCCGCGATCGCGCGGCCGACCGGCGCCAGGCCGCGCCGTTCGGCGTCCTGCCCGCGCACCACGAGGAGCAGGTACGCGGGCAGCATCGCGAACCCGCACGGGTTCAGCGCCGCGACCAATCCGGCGGCGAACGCCAGACCGACCAGACCTCGGTCCACCGGTCTAGCGCAGCGCGGCGACCCGCCCGGCCAGCTCGTCCTGGGGCATGGCCGCGGTGGGGTTGTTGACGAACGTCGAGCTGCCGTCGGCCCGGTAGAACACCCAGGCCGGCTGCCAGGGGACGTTGTAGCGGGCCCAGATCGAGCCGTTGGCGTCGTTGAGGTTGGTGAAATTCAGGTTGTACTTGGAGACGAAGTTCTGCATCGCCCCCACGTCCGAATGCGCCGCGACGCCGACGAACGTGACGCCAGGATTGGCGGCGACCACCTGGCTGAGGCCGGGGGCCTCGGCGTTGCAGAACGGGCACCACGGTGTCCAGAACCACAGCACCGCCGGTTTGCCCTGCAGGCTGGCGCCGTTGAACGGCGCACCGCTGAGCGTGGTGGCGCTGAATTGCAGCCGGTCGTCGGCGGCAGCCGAGCGCGGCGCGTCGGCGAGCCCGAATATCAGGGCGGCGGCGAAAAGCGCCGCAGCAAGGAGCTTGAGCGGAGTCAAGAGCCGAAACATTTTGGCATCACCTCGTTTGCTGGTTATGCCTAAAAGACGCGGCGCGGGCCCTCTCGGTTCACCCTTCGGCGGCCAGCCCTCGGCGGGCCGCGGCCGGATCGCCGAGGGCTGGCCGCAGGCTGGGTCTGATCGCCTGCGCTCCAGCTACCCGCCTTCGGCGGCCAGCTGTCCGCAGGCGGCGCTGATCTCCCGTCCCCGCGTGTCGCGCACCGTGCAGGACACGCCCTTCCCTCGCACCCGCCGAACGAACTCGCGCTCGACCGCCTTCGGGCTGGCGTCCCAGTCACTGCCCGGGGTGGGGTTGAGTGGGATCAGGTTCACGTGCACCAGCGGGCCGAGCGCGCCGTGCAGCCGCTTACCCAGCAGGTCGGCCCGCCAGGGCTGGTCGTTGACGTCGCGGATCAGCGCGTACTCCACCGACACCCGCCGGCCGGTCACGTCAGCGTAATAGCGGGCCGCGTCGAGGGCCTCGGCGATCTTCCACCGGTTGTTGACCGGGACGAGCGTGTCGCGCAGCTCGTCGTCGGGCGCGTGCAACGACAGCGCCAGGGTGACCCCGAGGCGTTCGTCGGCGAGTTTGCGGATAGCCGGAACCAGGCCGACGGTGGATACCGTCACCGAGCGCGCCGAAATCCCGAAGCCCTGCGGCGGCGCCTCGGTGATGCGCCGCACGGCGGCCAGCACCCGGTTGTAGTTCGCCAGCGGCTCCCCCATGCCCATGAAGACCACGTTGGACAGCCGGTCGCCGAACTCGTCGCGCAGCGCCGCCGCGCCGGCGCGCACCTGCTCGAGGATCTCGGCCGTGGACAGGTTCCTGGTCAGGCCGCCCTGGCCGGTGGCGCAGAACGGGCACGCCATCCCGCAGCCGGCCTGCGACGAGATGCACACGGTGTTGCGGTCGGGGTAGCGCATCAGCACCGACTCGACGGTGGCGCCATCGAGGGCCCGCCACAACGTCTTTCGCGTCTGCCCGGCATCGCAGGTGACTTCCTTGGCCGCGGCGAGCAGGGTGGGGAACATCGCCTCGGCGATCGTGTCGCGCACGGCCGCCGGGAGGTCGGTCATCTCCCGGGGATCGGCGATCAGCCGGCCGTAGTACTGATGCGCGAGCTGCTTGGCGCGAAAGGGCGGCAGGCCCAGCTCCGCGACGGCCGACGCGCGACCGGCGGCGTCGAGGTCGGCCAGGTGCCGCGGCGGCTTGCTCGGGCGCGGCTCGGTGAACACCAATTGTTGGACCATGACGTGTTTAGTATCGCGTGACTAGTCCCATGGTGACGACCCGCTGCGCCGGCTACGCCGCGCTTGCGATCGCCACGCTTAGGGAACCAGGGTCAGCACGATCCACGCCGCGACGGCCGACGGGAGGACCCCGTCGAGGCGATCCATCAGACCGCCGTGGCCGGGCAGCAGCCGGCCCATGTCTTTGATGCCGAGGTCGCGCTTGACCTGTGACTCGACCAGGTCGCCCAGCGTGCAGGTCATCACGAGGACGACGCCCAGCAGCGCCCCGATCCACACCGGCTTCTCGGCCAGGAAGGTCGCGGTCAGGATGGCGGCGGTGATGCCAAACACCAGCGATCCGACCAACCCCTCCCAGGACTTCTTCGGGCTGATCGCCGGGACCATCGGATGCTTACCCAGCAGCACGCCCACGGCGTAGCCGCCCACGTCGGACGCGACGACGGTGATCATCAGGCAGAACACCCGTCCGGCGCCGTCCTTCGGATAGACCAGCAGCGCGGCGAAGGAGGCGAACAGCGGGACCCAGGCGGCCAGGAAGACGGTGGCGGACGCGTCGCGCAGGTAGTTCGCCGACGGCGATCCGGCGAACGGCTCGGGCCGGTGGCTGTTGTCCTGCATGAACAGCCGCCAGACGTTGCACGCCACCACGGTCGACGCGAAGCCGGCCAGCGCGCCGGCGGCGTGGTATGGCCACGTCAGCCACACCGTGACCTGCCCACCGATCAGCAGCGGGATCAGCGGGATGACGTACCCGGCTTCGCGCAGCCGCCGCACCACCTCGTGGCTGGCCACCAGAACGGCCCCGGCGCAGTAGAGCACCCAGACGTGGGGGGCGAAGATCAGCGTCACGACGAGAACGGCGCCGATGCTGACGCCCACCGCGATCGCGGCGCGCAGGTCGCGACCCGCCCGCGACGTCTTCGTGGCCGGATGCTGCGTGGGGTTTTTCGGCGGACGCGGGGGCTCGTCGGGCGGAGTGCCTGCGCCGGTGGTTGCCACGGACATGATTGCTGAGCGGCCGCTAGACCTCCAGCAGCTCGCCTTCTTTGTGCTTGACCAACTCATCGATCTGGGTGACGTACTGATGGGTGGTCTTGTCCAAATCCTTCTCGGCCCGGCTGACCTCGTCCTCACCGGCCTCGCCGTCCTTGCGGATCCGGTGCAGCTCCTCCATCGCCTTGCGACGGATGTTGCGCACCGACACGCGGGCCTCTTCCCCCTTGTGCTTCGCCTGCTTGACCAGCTCCCGGCGGCGCTCCTCGGTGAGTTGCGGCACCGCCACCCGGATCAAGGTGCCGTCGTTGGTGGGATTGACTCCCAGATCGGAGTTGCGGATTGCCGTCTCGATGGCGTGCAGCTGGCTGGTCTCGTAGGGCTTGATGACGACGAGCCGCGCCTCGGGGACGTTGATGCTGGCCAGCTGCGTGATCGGCGTGTTGGTGCCGTAGTAGTCGATGACGATCCGGTTGAACATGCCCGGGTTGGCGCGGCCGGTTCGGATGGTGGACAGGTCGTCGCGGGCTACGGATACGGCCTTCTCCATCTTCTCTTCCGCGTCGAAGAGAGCTTCGTCGATCATTTTCCGCGTCTTCCCCTCAGGTCGTAACCAGCGTTCCGATCTTCTCACCAGCGACCGCACGAGCGATATTCCCATTGGTCAGCAGGTTGAACACCAGGATCGGCATGCCATTGTCCATGCACAGGCTGAACGCCGTGGCATCGGCCACGCGCAGGCCGCGGTCGATGACCTCGCGATGGCTGATCGCGGTGATCAGCTCGGCCTCGGGGTTATGCCGCGGATCGGCCGAGAACACGCCGTCCACCGCCTTGGCCATCAAGACCACCTCGGCGCCGATTTCCAGCGCACGCTGCGCGGCCGTGGTGTCCGTGGAGAAGTACGGCAGGCCCATGCCGGCCCCGAAGATCACCACCCGGCCCTTCTCCAGGTGGCGCACGGCGCGCAGCGGCAGGTACGGCTCGGCGACCTGGCCCATGGTGATCGCCGTCTGGACGCGGGTGACGATGCCCTCCTTTTCCAGGAAGTCCTGCAGGGCGAGGCTGTTCATGACGGTGCCGAGCATGCCCATGTAGTCCGACCGGGTGCGCTCCATGCCCCGCTGCTGAAGCTGCGCGCCGCGGAAGAAGTTCCCGCCGCCGATCACCACCGCGACCTGGACGCCGCCGCGGACGACCTCGGCGATCTGGCGGGCGACCTGCGCCACCACGTCGGGATCCAACCCGACCTGGCCGCCGCCGAACATTTCACCGCCGAGCTTGAGCAATACTCTCGAATACTTGGATCGGCTCTCCGGCTGGCCGGAAGCCCCGTTCGTCGGCTCCGTCATCAGACTCCTCGCATGAGAGTGCCATCCCGGGGCGAACTCATCCGGAACGGCATTTCACATCCTGCCTCATCGCAGCACAATGTTGCGCCGGCGGGGTGCATTATCTGCGCAGTTGGCGATTTCCTTCCGGTGTCGGATGTTTGAGCGAGCGGCGCGTCGGGGAATCCGCACCAACGCGGGGGGCGAACCTACGGCCTTGAGAATAAGGGCCAAGCCTCGCCGTGTGACGGGGCCGATCGCTTGAGCGGTCGGCGTTGAGCAATCGCTCAACCACGCACGCCAATGAGGAGGAACAGATCCATGGCGGACAACAAATCGGGACCTGCCGAAGCCGTTAAGGGCGTCGTCGAGGACGTCAAAGGCAAGGCCAAGGAAGCAGTCGGCGCGGTGACCGGTCGGGACGACCTCACGCGCGAGGGCGAGGCCCAGCAGGACAAGGCGGAAGCCCAGCGCGACGCGGCGAAGAAGGAAGCGCAAGCGGAGGCCGCTCGCGGCGGCGCCGAGGCGGCCGAAGAGCGTCAGAAGGCCAACCAGTAGCTTGTCGCTGCAATGGGTCCGGTCCGTGAAAACGGGCCGGACCCATTGACTTTCCCGGGGCAGATTGTTGATCCTGTGCACACGCGCAATAAACTTCTGCATAGTTGACTCTGAATCGGGTACTCAGCGCTGCGCTGGCAGACATCTCGCCGTGAGGTGCCTACGGGTGGGGGGCGATGACAAACTCGCGAGTTTGGAGATGTCTTTGGAAGTTCTACTGCTCACCGACGCAGACGATTTCGAATCGGCCCTGTCCACGCTGAGGTCGTTCACCCAAACCGTGCGGCGCGCCCCGCTTTCCGGCCACATCGACGGGCACCACGGCAACGCTGACGTCGCGATCATCGACGCGCGCACCGACCTCGACGCGGCCAGGGCGGCCTGCCGGCGCCTGACGGCCGACGCACCGTCCATCGCGGTGGTGGCCGTGGTGACATCGGCGGACTTCGTGGCGGTGGACGTGGATTGGCATTTCGACGACGTGCTGCTGCCCGCCGCCGGGGCCGACGAACTGCAGGCCCGGCTGCGGCTGGCAATTGCGCGGCGGCGCAGCGCGATGGACGGCAGCCTGAAATTCGGCGACCTGGTGCTGCACCCGGCTAGCTTCACCGGCACGCTGAATGGCCAGGACCTGGCCCTGACGCTCACCGAGTTCAAATTGTTGAATTTCCTTGTGCAGCATGCCGGCCGGGCGTTCACCCGCACCCGGCTGATGCACGAGGTGTGGGGTTACGATTGCAACGGCCGCGTCCGCACGGTCGATGTTCACGTGCGGCGGCTGCGCGCCAAGCTCGGTGCGGAACACGAATCGATGATCGACACCGTCCGCGGCGTCGGCTACATGGCGCCCACGCCGCCGCAACCGCAATGGATTCTCAGCGGCTCGACACTGACCCCGGTCTGGACGTCGACGGCGCGGCCCGCGACGGATCCAGTCACTCAATAGCCTTACCGCGCCGCGGCTTTCGCTTCTAACCAATCATGCAAACAGCGGTAATGCCCGCTTACGTGCCAGCGCGTCCATGCCGTCCTGAATGGCTTCTTCGACCTCGTGGTACTTGCGGTCGACGTACTCGTCGTCGTCGGCGCGCGCGGGATCGTGGTCGAGCTCGACGGCAGGCATGAAGCGGGTCCGGATCTTGGCCGGCAGCGGCAACTGAGGCAGCGCCGCCGGGGCGATCCCCCACGGCAGCGAGACCGCCAGCGGGAAAACCTTGAGCCGCAGCACGCGGTCGAGTTTGAGTGCCTTGGACAGCCGGTCGCCGCGGATCAGCACCGGCATCGCGTCGGCGCCGCCGACGGTCGCGATCGGCACGATGGGCACACCGGCGCGAATCGCCATTTTCACGAAGCCCTTTCGGCCCGCCAGGTTGGCGCAATCTCGTTCACGCCAGGGGCGCAGCGAGTCCACTTCGCCGCCGGGCCACAGCGCCACGTCGCGACCCTCCGCCAACGCCGTGGCGATCGCATCCGGCGCGGCCGGCAGCACGCCCATGCACCGGAAGTACCGCCCGAAGAGCGGGATGGCCATCAACGCGTCGTGCGCCGTGCCGTGCAGGGGGCGGTCCTGGCCGAAGCGCCGCCACCATTGCAGGCCGACGGTCCAGGCGTCCCAGACGAACGGGGCACCCGAGTGGATGCCCACCAACAGGGCAGGCGGCTCGGGGATGTTCTCCCAGCCGTCGATCTCCATGCGGAACCAGTAGTCCACCAGTACATTCCAGAAAAACTTCTGGCGCTGCAGCGTGGCTTCGTCCTGGCCGCTAAGGTCCCATTGCCCGGCGCGCTTGGCCAGCCAGCCGCTGATACCGCCGTCCTGCCGGCTGCGCCGCTCGTCCATGGTTACCCGCGCCCGCCTCGCGTGGAGCTTCGCTTGCGCACGTACTTCCGCTGGTCTGTGATCGGGGTTACTCATGGGTTTCGCATACCCGATTCCGGCGCGCGGGATTCCCGTCTACGCAAATCTCCCCGCGCTATCGGGGTAGCGCGGGGAGATGTTTGCAACCGGATCAGGTGTGCGGCGCCGGGGCGGGCGGTTGGCCCGGAGCCGGAGTCGCGTTCGGCGGGACGCCGGGGGCCGCGCCGCCAGGCACGTTCGACGTCCAGATCAGGATGTCCTGCAATCCGTCGTTATAGACGACCCCGTTCGGAGGCGCGCCGGTCACGTCGAAGTACAGCGTGCCGGTCGACTCCTGGCCCTGCGGGATCGGCGCAGGGTTCAGGCTGCCTGGGGCGCCAGGCTTGTCGATCAGCTTGTAGGTCTGACCGTTGGGCCCGCGGGCGCTGAAGTCCTTGACCATCGGGGTAACGATCCCGGCGTCCGACCTGGCCGTGATGTCGGCCTGGTACAGCGTTCCCTTGGGGGTGTAGCCGGGGATCGAAACGTTGCTCGGCTGCAGGTTGCTCACCGTGTAGTTGGTGATCATGGGGCCGTCGACGAGCTGTTCGCTGGTCCCGAACCCCTGGATGTTGGGCGCAGCGGAAGCGGTTCCCGCCGCCAATAGTGCTGCGGCCGCCATACCGCCGGCAGCAATGCCACTCTTTAGGGCCGTTGTGGTGACCTTCATGGTTTTCCTTTCGTGTCGAACACCCACGCAGGGCGATACCCACTGGGCTCCGCATAACCCTTTGCTCCCGGCGCTAAACACAAATGAATCGCGCCGCAGCGCTTTTCGCGCCACAAGATTCACAGGGGCATCATTGGTTGCCGATTGCCGGTGATTATTTGCGCCGCCAGGGGGTAGCCGCAGCCTAGAACTCACCTGCCTACCCGAGGGGGCCGCCGATGGAACGCGGGAACGCCAAGCACAGTCCACGCGAAGACGACGAACTGAAGCACGAGCTCAGCGGGACGGTGCAGGGCAATCGGTCCAGCCGGGCGGAGGAATGGCGCGATCCCGAGCCGCCGGCCGACGACGATCCGGACATTCCCGCGGCCGGGCCCACAACCCGCGAATCGTAAAACTCACCCAAATCACGAAAGGGGAAGTGGCGATGGGCTTTCCGGCTCAGCAACAAACCGCTCCCGGCATTCAGGCACAAATGAAGCCCATTCCGGACTGTGGCGAAAACAGCTACCGGGGGTCGGGAAAGCTCACCGGCAAAAAGGCGATCATCACCGGCGGCGATAGCGGCATCGGCCGCGCGGTCGCCATCGCATTTGCCCGCGAAGGCGCCGATGTGCTGATCTCCTACCTCAACGAGGACGACGACGCACGCGACGTGGCCCGCTACGTCGAAGACGCGGGCCGCAAGTGCGTGCTGGTCCCCGGCGACCTGTCCGACCCGTCCCACTGCCGCGCCGTCGTAGACCGGGCGGTGAACGAATTCGGCGGCGTCGACATCCTCGTCAACAACGCCGCATACCAGATGATGCACAAGGACCTCGAAGAGATCAGCGATGAGGAGTGGGACTACACCTTCCGGCTCAACGTCGGCGCGTACTTCTACCTCGTCAAGGCGGCGTTGCCGCACATGCGCCCCGGCTCGTCGGTCATCGGGAGTTCCTCGGTCAACTCAGATACACCCAACCCCACCCTGGCGCCCTACGCGGCCACCAAGGCGGCGATTGCCAACTTTTCGGCCAGCCTGGCACAGCTGTTGGGCGACAAGGGAATTCGTGTCAACAGCGTGGCGCCCGGCCCGATCTGGACGCCGCTGATCCCGTCGACGATGCCCCGGACAGCGTAGAATCCTTCGGGGAGAACGTGCCGTTGGGGCGCGCCGGTCAGCCGGCCGAGCTGGCGCCCGTCTACGTGCTGCTGGCCTCCGACGACGCGAGTTACATCTCCGGGGCACGGGTGGCGGTGACGGGCGGCCGGCCGATTCTGTAGCGCCAAAGGCGTTCAGGAGCCTCGGTTTTCGCCCAACTCCTCGACGATCGGGCTTTCGGCGCCGGGCTTCCCGGCGCCATCGCTGTCCCCTTCGTCGGCGATGGTCACCGAAGACGCGACCTGGGCCACGTTGTTGTAGGTCTCGGGCGGGATCCCGCGCAGGACACGGACGGTGTCGTCGTCGCAGCCGTTGCGGTCTGCGGCGTCGAGCAAGTCTTGCTTGTTGGCCGGAAAGTCCACGTCGTTGAGGCACTTTCGGAGTTGACTGCGGGTAGTAGACGCGACCATGGGTCTCGGGATGCCCAGCGAATGTCGGCCTAAACGCGCCGAATTCAGCGGCCGCGCACCCGCCGGTTCTCTTTCTTGATCGCGTCGACGAGCTCCGACTTGCTCATCGTCGAGCGGCCGCGCACGTCGAGCCGGCGCGCAACGTCGAGAAGGTGCTTCTTGCTGGCGTTGGCGTCGACGCCCTCGGCCGAGCGGCCGGTGTTACGCGGGCCGCCGCCCTCGGCCAGCTCGTCCGACGGGCCCTTCTCCTCTTTGGGCTCCCAGTGATCGCCGACCTTTTCGAAGCTGTGCTTGAGCGCCGAGTACGCCACCCGGTGGGCGCGCTCCTCGTCGCCGTACTCGTCGGCCGCCGAGTCGTGGGTCTTCGCGAACGTGCGTTGCGCTTTGGCGTTGGAACGGCGCAGGGTACTGGGCAATTCGCTCTTCTTCGGCGCGCCGCCCTTCGTGGTCTTGGGCATCGGTCCTCCTCGTGTCAGCCCTCGGTGATCTGCTGTGCCTTGGCGTAGGCCAGCTGCAGGAAGTCCGCGCCCGCCAGGGCGGTGAAGGTTCCCGCGATCAGGCGGGTCAGCCTGGGCGCGAAGATCAGCCCGATGACGAACGCGGTGGCCACCCACATGTCCAGGCAGAAGGGGCAGGTCAACAGCTCACCGAGGCTGTGGCGCAGCGCGCTGCCGTGCCGGGTTTCCTCCATCACCTCGGCCGGGCCGCCCGTACCCGCGTAGTGAGCGAACGGCGCCCGCAACGGGCTGGTCACCGCGTCCTTGGAGATCGTGCGCGACAACTTGTGGGTGCCGATTGTGACGGTGATGAGGTCCTGCAGGCTCCAGCGCTGCGGCAGCCTGCGTCCGGTGGCCGCGGCCAAGACGCCCGTGAGCGCGACCAGCAGGCCGTAAATGCCCAGGACCACCGAGTAGCCCTCGAGCGGTCGGGGGTTGTCCCCGCGGTACGCGTCGGCCTCGCGCCGCGCGCGTTCGGCCATGCGTTCGGTAACTTCGGTTGCTTCACCCATGGGCGTGGGTTACCCCTTTGCGGCCGGGGAAATCACGACGGGGCCGCACCGGCCGACGTGCGCGGCCGCGTGCCCGGGATATGTCAAGATCGCTGACATGGGTGGTCAGGTTGAAGACGCTCCGCTCGGTTACCTGCTTTACCGGGTGGGAGCCGTGTTGCGGCCGGAGGTTTCCGCGGTGCTCGGTCCGCTGGGCCTGACGCTGCCCGAATTCGTTTGCATGCGCATCCTTTCGATGAATCCGGGCATGTCCAGCGCGGAATTGTCCCGGCACACCAACGTCACACCCCAGGCGATGAACACCGTGCTGCGCGGGCTACAGGACGTTGGCGCGGTGGAACGGCCGGCTTCGGTTTCCTCGGGGCGGGCGCTACCGGCCACCCTGACGGTTCAGGGCCGCGCGCTGCTGAAGCGCGCGGAAGCCGCGGTCCGGACCGCCGACGCCCGGGTGCTGAGCAAGCTGACCGAGGCGCAGCGGCGCGAGTTCAAGCGCACGCTGGAAAAGCTCGGATCCGATTGACGCGCTACGTCAAGCTTGGATGCGGGCCCACGGCCGGGCTTCTTCGAGCTCGTAGGCCAGCTCCAGCAGCAGCGATTCCTGCCCGAGGTCGGCCGAGAGCATCATGCCCACCGGCATGCCGTCGGCGGATTGCGCCAGCGGCAGCGAGATCGCCGGCTCGCCGGTGACGTTCTGCAGCGGGGTGAACGAGACCCAGTCGATCAGCCGCTCGATGACCTGGTGGTAGTCGGTGGGTGCCAGATGCCCGATGCGGGGCGTCTCGTCGGCGAGGGTCGGCGTGAGCACCGCGTCGTGGGTGCCGAAGAACCGCGCGGTACGCCGCCGGGCCCGGCGCAGGCGCATGATCGCCAGCGGCAGCCGGTGCAGGTTGCGGGTGCAGTGCCGCTCCAGGCCCAGGGTCAGGCTGTCGAGCCGCGTGCGGTCGAACGTCTTGCCGAACATCCGTGGGCCGCCGCGCACCTGGGCCAGCGCCAGGAAACCCCAATAGAGCACGAAATCGTCGACGAAGCTGGCCGCGACCGGCGGCTCGTCGATGTGTTCCACGCGGTGGCCCAGCTCCTCGAGGAGCGCGGCCGACTTGAGCGTCAGCTCCCGCACCTGCGGGCTGCTCTCGCGTTGCACCGATCGGGTCAGCACCGCGATGCGCAGCCGCTGCCGGCCGGGTCCGGTCACGTCGCCGACCGGTGCCAGCTTGTGGTTGCGCCAGGCGCGCTCGGCCTCGCGGAAGAACGCCGCCGTGTCGCGGACCGACCGCGTCACCACGCCGTTGGCGACGACGCCCACGGGCATCCGGCGCAGGTGCGGGTCCAGCGGCAACCGGCCGCGCGACGGCTTCAGCCCGACCAGCCCGTTGCAGGCCGCCGGGATGCGGATCGAGCCGCCGCCGTCGTTGGCGTGCGCGATCGGGACCACGCCCGCGGCGACGAACGCGCCGGACCCCGACGACGAGGCGCCCGCACTGTAGTCGGTGTCCCACGGGTTGCGGACCGGGCCGAGCCGCGGATGTTCGGCGGACGCGCTGAAGCCGAACTCCGACAACTGCGTCTTGCCGACGGGCGCCACCCCGGTGGCGAGGAACACCTTGGTGAACTCGCCGTCGGAGGTGGCATTCCACGGCGTCCACGCGTCGGTGCCGTGCATCGTCGGCTGGCCCGCGATGTCGATGTTGTCCTTGATGAACGTCGGGACGCCACTAAAGAAGCCGTCCGGCGGGTCGGCCGACGCCGCGGCGCCCGCCTGCTCGAACGCCGCGTACGCCAGGCCGTTGAGCGCCGGGTCGACGGCCTCGGTGCGGGCGATGGCGGCCTCGATGACCTCGGCTCTGCCGACCGAGCCGGCCCTTAGGGCGTCGGCCAGGCCGACCGCGTCGAGATCACCGAGGGCATCGTCGCCGAAAGCGTGCACGCGTCGCATGACACGACGCTAGCCGCTCGAGCTTTGCGGTTAAGCCTGGCCCACCTCGAAGCGAACGAACCGCGTCACCGTGACGCCGGCCTCGTCGAGCAGGGCCTTGACGGTCTTCTTGTTGTCGGACACCGACGGCTGCTCGAGCAGCACCGCGTCCTTGAAGAAGCCGTTGAGCCGGCCCTCGACGATCTTGGGCAGCGCCTGCTCCGGCTTGCCCTCGGCCTTGGCGGTTTCCTCGGCGATGCGGCGCTCGCTGGCCACCACGTCCTCGGGCACGTCGTCGCGGGACAGGTAGCGCGCCTTGAGCGCGGCGATCTGCAGCGCGACGGCGTGCGCGGCCTCCTGGCCGTCGGCGCCGCTGTACTCGACCAGCACGCCGACCGCGGGCGGCAGGTCCGCCGCGCGCTTGTGCAGGTAGGTCTCGACGGTGCCGTCGAAGAACGCCACACGCCGCAGCTCGAGCTTCTCGCCGATCTTGGCCGACAGGTCGGCGATGGCCTGCTCGACCGTCGTGGCCCCGGTGCTGGCTGCCTTCAGGGCGTCGACGTCGGTGGCCTTGGACTCGGCCGCCGCAGCGACGATCTCGTCCGCGAGCTTCTGGAACTCGGCGTTCTTGGCGACGAAGTCGGTCTCGGAGTTGAGCTCGATGAGCGCCCCGCCCTTGGCCGCGACCAGGCCTTCGGCCGTGGCCCGCTCGGCACGCTTGCCGACGTCCTTGGCGCCCTTGATCCGCAGCGCCTCGACGGCCTTGTCGAAGTCGCCGTCGGTCTCGGCCAGCGCGTTCTTGCAGTCCAACATGCCGGCGCCGGTGAGCTCGCGAAGCCGCTTGACGTCGGCGGCGGTGAAGTTCGCCATATCAACCTTCCTATGAGGTTTCAGGGGTTGTTTCGGGTGCGCCTCCAGCGGCGTCGGTGGTGGCTGTGGTGGTCGCCGTCGTGGTCGCCGAGGCCAGCAGCTCCTGCTCCCATTCCGCCAGCGGCTCGGCCGACTCCGCCTCGGGCTTGCCGTCGCCGCGGCCCAGCCCGGCTCGGGCCTGCAGGCCCTCGGCGACCGCAGAGGCGATCACCTTGGTCAGCAGCGCGGCCGAGCGGATCGCGTCGTCGTTGCCCGGGATCGGGTAGTCGACCTCGTCCGGGTCGCAGTTGGTGTCCAGGATCGCGATGACCGGGATGCCCAGCTTGCGGGCCTCGCCGACAGCGATGTGCTCCTTGTTGGTGTCGACGACCCAGATCGCCGACGGCACCTTGTTCATGTCGCGGATGCCGCCGAGGCTGCGCTCCAGCTTGTTCTTCTCCCGGGTCAGGCCCAGGATCTCCTTCTTGGTGCGGCCCTCGAAGCCGCCGGTCTGCTCCATCGCCTCGAGCTCCTTGAGGCGCTGCAGCCGCTTGTGCACCGTGGAGAAGTTGGTGAGCATGCCGCCCAGCCAGCGCTGGTTGACGTAGGGCATGCCGACGCGGGTCGCCTCGGCCGCGACCGATTCCTGCGCCTGCTTCTTGGTGCCGACGAACAGCACCGACCCACCGTGGGCGACAGTCTCCTTGACGAACTCGTACGCCTTGTCGATGAAGGTCAGCGTCTGCTGCAGGTCGATGATGTAGATGCCGTTGCGGTCGGTGAAGATGAACCGCTTCATCTTGGGATTCCAGCGACGGGTCTGATGCCCGAAGTGGGTGCCGCTGTCAAGCAGCTGCTTCATTGTTACGACAGCCATTGCCGCCATTCCTTTGTTGTCGGTTGTCGCCCGGCATCGGGTGAGGCCGGGCCCTGGCGCCTGCTGAGATGTCCAACCCTTACTCGGGACCGCTCGACATCCGGTTGTTGCGCAGACACGCGAAGTCAGCCCGTTTACACGGACCGCGGAAAGGAGTTTACACGGTTCAGCCAGGTGCTTTTGTCGGTGCTTGTCCACAGCGCTGGCTGGCCGGATCGGCGGCGCGGCGCTGAACTGATGCGGTGCGGTGGGTGGCGCTGGTGCTGATGCTCGGGCTGGTCAGCGCGGTGCCCGCGGTCGCCGACGACGTGCGGCTGGATTGGCCGCTGCGGCCGCCCCCGGCGGTGGCCCGCGGATTCGACGCGCCCTCGCCCGACTGGAATCCCGGTCACCGCGGTGTCGACCTGCCCGGCTCGCCCGGCCAGCCGGTGTACGCCGCCGGCGCGGCGACCGTGGTGTTCGCCGGCGTACTCGCCGGCCGGCCGGTGGTGTCGCTGGCCCATCCCGGCGGCCTGCGCACCAGCTACGAGCCGGTCAAGGCGGCCGTGCGGGTGGGCCAGGCGGTGACGGCCGAGACCGTGATCGGCTCGCTGGTGGCCGGGCACGCCGGTTGCCCGGCCGCGGCGTGCCTGCACTGGGGCGCGATGTGGGGTCCGGCGTCGCGCGCCGACTATGTCGACCCGCTCGGGCTGCTGAAGTCCACACCGATCCGGCTGAAGCCGCTCGACGGGGCAGCGGCGCATCATCCGTAACAGGCGCCACGGGAGCCTCCGCGGCAGGCGGCACCCTTCCTGCCCGCCTCATAGCGACAACCGGAACGTCGGCGCGCGCAGGCGGAATTGTCGCTATGAGGCGGGCACGTCGGGTGCCGCCAGCTCTAGAGACTTCTGTGACGCATGTGACCTGCGAGCCCTCAGGCGCGTGGGTGGGCCTGGTCGTGCACCGCCCGCAGCCGCGAGACCGCCACATGGGTGTAGAGCTGGGTGGTCGCCAGGCTGGAATGGCCGAGCAACTCCTGGACGACGCGCAGGTCGGCCCCGCCCTCGAGCAGGTGGGTGGCCGCGCTGTGGCGCAGGCCGTGCGGTCCCATGTCGGGCGCGCCGTCGACCGCGGCGACGGTCTGGTGCACGACGGAGCGCGCCTGCCGTACGTCGAGCCGCCGGCCGCGCGCGCCCAGCAGCAGCGCCGGCCCGGACTCGGCGGTCACCAGCGCGGGTCGCCCGTCGGCCAGCCACGCGTCCAGCGCCTCGGCGGCCGGCGCCCCGAACGGCGCGCTGCGCTGCTTGTTGCCCTTGCCGAGCACCCGCACCAGCCGATGCCGGGTGTCCACGTCGTCGACGTCCAGGCCGCACAGCTCGCTCACCCGAATGCCGGTCGCGTACAGCAACTCGACGATCAGCCGGTCCCGCAGGGCCAGCGGATCCCCTTGCTGGGCGCCGGATTTCGCGGCCGCCATGGCCTGCAGGGCCTGGTCCTGGCGCAGCACCGACGGCAGCGTGCGGTGCGCCTTGGGCACCTGCAGCCGGGCCGCGGGGTCCGCGGTGAGCAGGCCGCGGCGCACCGCCCAGGCGGTGAACGCCTTGACCGCCGAGGTGCGGCGGGCCAGCGTGGTGCGGGCCGCGCCGGCGCCGGCGGCCGAGGCCAGCCAGGCCCGCAGGACAGGCAGGCTCAGGCTGTCGACGCCGCGCCCGTCGAGGAACGCGAACAGCGAACGCAGGTCGCCCAGGTACGCCCGTCGGGTGTGCACCGAGCGGTTGCATTGCAGCTTCAGGTACTCGTCGAACTCGTCGAAGATCGCCTCCACGCCCTTACGGTCGCAGGCGCCGTGGGGTGGGCTCAGGTGACGCGCCGGAGCGTTTCCGGGGTGAGATCTTTCAGCGTGGGATAGCCGTCGACGGCCATGATCAGGTCGGCCTCGGCGAGCATGGTGCGCAGCACGTGCACGATGCCGTCGACACCGCCCAAAGCCAAGCCGTAGGCGTACGGGCGGCCGATGCCGACCGCGGTGGCCCCCAGCGCGAGGGCCTTGATGATGTCGGCGCCGCTGCGGATGCCCGAGTCGAACAGCACGGGCAGCCCGCCGGCCGCCTCGACCACCCCGGGCAGGCAGTCGATCGCGGGCAGGCCGCCGTTGGCCTGCCGGCCGCCGTGGTTGGAGCAGTAGATGCCGTCGACGCCGCCGTCCCGGGCGCGCCGGGCGTCGTCGGGATGGCAGATCCCCTTGACCAGCAGCGGCAGGTCGGTCAGCGTGCGCAGCCAGGGCAGGTCGTCCCACGTCAGCGCGTTTCCGAACAGCTGTATCCAGCGCAGCACCGCACCCTGCGGGTCCTCCTCCGGCGGCCGCGCCAGGCTGGCGCGGAACACCGGGTCGCTGGTGTAGTTGGCCAGGCAGTGCCCGCGCAGTTGGGGAAAGTTCGACGTGCTCAGGTCGCGCGGGCGCCACCCGGTGACCCAGGTGTCGAGGGTGACGACGATGCCCTTGAAGCCGGCCGCCTCCGCGCGGTGCACCAGGCTGGCGGCCACCTCCCGGTCGGTCGGTGTGTAGAGCTGGAAGAAACCGGGCGTGTCGCCGAGGGCGGCGGCGACGTCTTCCATCGGGTCGACCGTCAGCGTCGAGGCCACCATCGGCACGCCGGTGGCCGCGGCCGCGCGGGCCGTGGCCAGGTCGCCGTGGCCGTCCTGGGCGCAGATGCCGATGACGCCGATCGGCGCCATGAAGACCGGCGACGGCAGGGTCATGCCGAACAGCTCGACGGACAGGTCGCGCTGGGCAGCGCCGACGAACATGCGCGGGATGAGGCCCCAGCCCTCGAAGGCCGTGCAGTTGGCCCGCTGCGTGCGCTCGTCGCCGGCCCCGCCCGCGACGTAGGACCAGACCGACGGTGGCAGCGCGCTGGCGGCCTTGGCCTCCAACTCGGAGAACACGATCGGAAACTGCGGCACCACCCCGGCCAGGCCCTGCAGGTAGATCTCGTTCTGGTAGTCCCCGAAGTGAGCCATCGCGCTAGGCCCCGGCCTCGGCCTCGGCCAGTTCCTTCTTCCACTGCCGGAACGTCTCCTCGGTGCGGCCGCGCCGCCAGTAACCCGAGATCGACGACGCCCATCTCGCGTCCACGCCGCGCTCCTTGCGGATGTAGGGCCGCAGGTTGTGCATGACGGTCTGCGCCTCGCCGTGGATGAACACGTGCACCTGCCCGGGCAGCCACTGCGCGGTGGTGACCGCCTCGATCAGCGGCGCGAAATCACCGGCGCGATCCTCGGGCACCAGGTCGGCGCGCCCGCCGCGGTAGACCCAGCTCACCTCGACGTTTTCCGGTGCCCTCAGCGGGATCTCGTCCTCCTGGCCGGCGACCTCGATGAACGCCTTGCCAACGGCGTTGGGGGGCAAGGCTTCCAGCGCCGTGGCGATGGCCGGGAGCGCCGACTCGTCGCCGGCCAACAGGTGCCAATCGGCGGCGGGGTCGGGGGTGTAGGCGCCGCCGGGGCCCATCAGATAGACCGGCTGGCCGGGTTGGGCCGAGGCCGCCCAGGTGCCCGCGATGCCGTGTTCGCCGTGCACGACGACGTCGATCGTGAGTTCGCCGGCGGCGACGTCGACGTCGCGCACGGTCATGGTCCGCACCGACGGCTTCTTCTCCGGGGGCAGGTCGGCGAAGCTGTCCAGGGTCAACGGCCGCGGCAACGCCGCCATGTCGACATCTTCGGGGATGAAGGCCAACTTGACGTACGAGTCGGTGAATTTGCTCGGCGCGAAGGTGTCGAAGTGACTGCTGCCCAGCACGACCCGGACCATGTGCCGGGTGAGCTGCTCGGTGCGGGTTACTTCGAAGCTTTGTAGAGGTCGACCTGCCACATATCCTCCTGTCGGGACCCGACCCCCCGTCGACTATACGAGCCGCGCCGTCGAACGCCGGGCCGCGCCGGCGCGGACGATTCGCCACCGCCCGTCGTCGCGGCGCACTAAGCCGGCCATCTCGAGCATCGCCAGCGGCCCGAGCACCTGCTCAGGCGCCAGCGCCGACGCGACGGCGATCTCGTCGACCGTGGCGGCGCCGCGACCGGGCAACGCCTCGTACACCTGCCGCTCGGCGTCGCTCAGCCCGTCGAGCGCCGTGGTGGGGTGCTGCTCTTCGGGCGCGAGCTCACCGATGTGGCCGACGAGCTCGACCACGTCGTCGGCGCGGGTGACGAGCTGCGCGCCGTTGCGCAGCAGCGCATGACATCCCGCCGAGGCCGACGAGGTCACCGGCCCCGGCACCGCGCCCACCACCCGGCCCAGCGCCCGCGCCCAGGCCGCGGTGTTGGCCGCGCCGCTGCGCAGTCCGGCCTCCACCACCACCGCCGCCCCCGCGACCGCGGCGACCAGGCGGTTGCGGGTGAGGAACCGGTGCCGGGCCGGGCGGACACCGGGCGGGTACTCGCTGAACAACAGCCCGTGCTGACCGACGCGACGCAGCAGCCCGGAATTGCCCGCCGGATAAGGGATGTCGAGCCCGCCCGCAAGCGCGGCGACGGTGATCCCCTCGCAGTTCAGCGCCGCGCGGTGCGCCGCGCCGTCGATGCCGTAGGCGCCGCCGGAGACCACGGCGACATCGCGTTCGACCAGCCCGGCGGTCAGGTCCGCGGTCACCTGCTCGCCGTACATCGTCGACGCGCGGGTTCCGACCACGGCCGCCGCGCGCTGGGCCACCTCGTCGAGGCGGGCCGGGCCCGTCGCCCACAACACCATCGGCGGGCCGCCGCGGGCCCGGACCTCGGCGTTGCCGAAGGCGGCGAACGCGAGCAGCGGCCACTCGTCGCAATCGGGTGTGATCAACCGGCCGCCGCGCCCCGCGATCAGCTCGAGATCGGCTGCGGCTCGGTCGATTTCGCGCCGGGCCTCGGTGTGGCGGGCCAGGTCGGCGTCGACCGATCCGCGCCGGACCCGGTCCGCGGCCTCGACCGGCCCCACGCGTCGCACCAGCTCGGCGAGCGGCGCGCAGGGTGGCTCGGCCACCCGGGACAGGTAGGCCCACGCCCGCGACACGTGATCGGTCATCGCCGCACCCCCGGTTGCCGGAAACTGAGTGCGGTGGCGACTTCCTCGACGCCCGGCATGGGCCGGCCGGCCAGGTCGGCCAGGCTCCAGGCGACCCGCAGTGTGCGGTCCAGGCCGCGGATGCTGAGCAGCCCACGGTCCAGCGCCTTGCGCAGCGGTTCCATCGCGGCGTTGCTGGGACGGAACTTTCGGCGCAACAGGGTCCCGCTGACTTCGGCGTTGGTGCGGAATCCGTGTGGCCGCCAACGTTCGGCGGCCGCGTCACGCGCGGCCGCAACGCGCCGGCGAACCTGCGCGGTCGATTCGCCATCGGTGACCGAGATCGCCCCGGCGCGCACGGGATTCATCTGCACCCGCAGGTCGACGCGGTCCATGAGCGGCCCGGACAGCTTGCCCAGGTAGCGGCGTTTGGCCGCGGCGGCGCAGACGCAGTCCTGCGGATCGGCCGGGGCGCACGGACACGGGTTGGCGGCCAGCACCAGCTGGAAGCGGGCGGGGTAGCAGGCCACCCCGTCGCGGCGGGCGAGGCGAATCTCGCCGTCCTCCAACGGCGTTCGCAGCGCTTCGAGGGCGCTGACGCTGATCTCGGCGCATTCGTCGAGGAACAGCACGCCGCGATGCGCGCGGCTGACGGCGCCGGGGCGGGCCATCCCCGATCCCCCGCCGACGAGCGCCGCGACGCTGGAGCTGTGGTGCGGCGCCACGAATGGCGGCCGGGTGATCAACGGCGTATCCGTCGACAGCAGCCCGGCCACGGAGTGAATCGCGGTGACCTCCAGCGCCTCGCCGTCGGAAAGCGACGGAAGCAGGCCCGGAAGGCGTTGCGCCAGCATCGTTTTGCCTACTCCCGGCGGACCGGTCAACATGAGGTGGTGCGCCCCCGCGGCCGCGACTTCGACCGCGAACCGCGCCTGCGCCTGTCCGACGACGTCGGCCAGATCCGCCGTCGGCTCCGGGTCCGTGGCCCCCGCGCTGATTCTCGGTTCCAGGCCGCCGGAGCCGCCGAGCCAGCCTTTCAGTTGCCGCAGCGTGCGCACGCCCCAGACGTCGATCCCGTCGATCAGGCTTGCCTCGGCCAGATTGTCCACCGGGACGACGACGCCCGGCCAGCCGTCGCGTTTGGCGGCCAGCACGGCGGGCAGCACCCCGCGCACCGGCCGCACCCGGCCGTCCAGCGACAGCTCACCCAGCAGCGCCGTCTTCTCCAGCCGCTCCCACGGGTGCTTACGCTGCGCGGAAAGCACCGCGGCCGCCAGCGCGAGGTCGTAGACCGATCCCATCTTGGGCAGCGTCGCCGGCGACAGCGCGAGGGTGAGCCGGGCCTGCGGCCAGTCGTCGCCGCAGTTGGTGACCGCCGCGCGGACCCGGTCGCGCGACTCCTGCAGGGCGGCGTCGGGCAGGCCCACCAGGTACACGCCCGGCAGGCCGGAGGTGATGAAGGCCTCGATTTCCACTGTGGCGCCGTCCAATCCGCGCACCGCGACCGAGAACGCCCGTCCCAGCGCCATCAGCCGATTCCCTGCAGGTGGGTGATCTCCGGGGTGCGCTTGCGCCCGACCCGCACGCCGATCACGTCGATGCGCAGCGCCGCCCAGCGCTCGTCCTGGCCGGCCAGCCAGAGCCCGGCCAGCCGACGCAGCCGCCAGACCTTCCGCGGGGTCACCGCGTAGGCGAGCCCGCCGTAGCCGTCCCCGCTGCGGGTCTTCACCTCGACGAATACCGCGGTGCGGGTGGCGTCGTCGGCGGCGATCACGTCCAGCTCGCCGTAGCGGCAGCGCCAGTTGCGGCCCAGGATCCGCAGGCCCATCCGGGTCAGATAGTCCACGGCGAGCGCCTCGCCCATCGCGCCCAGCTGCACCCGGGTCATTGTCTGTTCGGTCGTCATGCGAGCCACCGTTCCCGGCGGCGCTGACACGCACGGGCCCGGCGGCGGCCATGGAGCTCAGTGCAGCCGCGGGCTATCCCCAGTCAGGCGTCCATCCACAGCGGCGTACCGCCGGCTAGCCCCAGTGCGGGGGCACGTCGTTGCCCGGGCAGTCGGCGGACCGGCAGTGCACCTCGCGCACCCGCCTGCCGGTGACGTTGCCGTCGCTGTCGTAGGTGTACTCGACCGTGGCTTCGGCCTCGCGCCGACAGGCGGGGCAGGTCGCCATTTCCGTCTTGAACCGCGACATGGCCCTACCCGATCCGGTCCGCCCGCGTGTAGACGTTCATCGAGTCCTCCCGCAGGAACGCCACCAGTGTGATGCCGGACTCCTCGGCCAGCGACACGGCCAGCGACGACGGCGCCGACACCGCGGCCAGCACGGGAATGCCCGCCAGCACGGCCTTTTGCGTCAGCTCGAACGAAGCCCGGCCGCTGACCAGCAGCACGCAGCCCTGCAGCGGAACCCGCCCGTGTTCCAGCGCCCAGCCCACGACCTTGTCGACCGCGTTGTGCCGGCCGATGTCCTCGCGCACCACCAGCGGTGTGCCGTCGGACCGGAACAACGCCGCCGCGTGCAGCCCACCGGTGCTGTCGAAAACCTTTTGCGCGGAGCGCAATTGGTTCGGCATCGCCTTGAGCGTCGCCGCGGTGACAGTCGCGGGATCCGTGCCGGGCGAGAACCGGCCGATCAACCGCACCGCGTCCAGGGACGCCTTGCCACAGACCCCGCACGACGAGGTGGTATAGAAGTTGCGGGTGACGTCGATGTCCGGCGGCGCCACCCCCGGAGCCAGCGTCACGTCCAGGACGTTGTAGGTGTTCGGTTCGGTGCGCCCGTCGCAGTAGCGGATGGTCCGGACGTCCTCGCGGCCACCGATGACCCCTTCGGTGAGCAGAAAGCCTTGCGCCAGTTCGAAATCCGAGCCGGGCGTGCGCATTGTCACCGTGACCGGCGCGCCGTTGACGCGAATCTCCAGCGGCTCCTCGACGGCCAGGGTCTCGGGTCGGGTGACGGCGCGGTCGGCGGTGAGATGCCGCGCGCGGCGGCGCGCCGTTACCTGGCCCACGCGCTCAAAACTACCCTGGCGCCCCTCACACCGCCTCGGCCAGCGCCGCCAGCGTTTCCGCCGACGAGTGGACCGGCCGCCACCCGAGCAGGGTCCGGGCCTTGTCGGTGTCCATCACCACCGACGTCCGCGCGGAGTGCAGCCATTCCAGCATCGACGGGACGAACGGCACCTTGGAAATCGCCGCCGACGCCGCCGAGGCGGCAATCGCGGGAACCCGCACGGGCCGGCCACCGAGCGCCTTGGCCACCTCCGACACCGTCACCACGCCGTCGCCGGCGATGTTGTACGCCCCCGGCGGCGCCGGGGCCGTCGCGGCCAGCGCGATCGCCTCCGCGACGTCGTCGTGGTGCACCAGCTGCAGCGGAATCCCCGGATCCGGCACGACCGGCTTCAGGATCGGCGCCACCTTGCTGACGGCACGCACCGGCGCGGGCAGCTGGTTCCAGGGCATCGCGTCGGCCAAAGCCGTCGCCCGGGGCCCCGCGACGATGCACGGGCGCAGCACGAACACCTCCAGCGACGAGCCCTTGGTGATGTCGGCGAGCAGCGCCTCGCACTCGGCCTTCTGCGCCGAGTAGTAATGCTCGGCGGTCCCGCGCGTCGGGACGTCCTCGGTCAGCGGGACGGGGTTGTCCGAGTGGTAGCCGTAGGCCGCCACTGACGAGGTGTAGACCAGGCGCCGCGGTCGCTGGGCGGCGGACCCCGCAACCGCTGCCTCGAACACGTTGCGGGTGCCTTCCAGGTTGATGCGTTGGCTCTCGTCGCGCGAGCCCATGATGATGAACGCCAGGTGGACCACCACGTCCGCCTCGGCCACCAGGGCATCGACGGCCTCCCGGTCGGTGATGTCGCCCTGCTGGTAGGTGGTTTTCTGCCAGCCGCACGACACTGGGTCGAACGGCCGGCGCGCCATCCCGATGATCTTCTCCACCGCTGGCTCGCGCTCGAGCGCCGTCACCGCCGACACGCCGATCTCCCCGGTTGGCCCGGTCACCGCCACTGTCAGTCCCACCCGGGTGAGCTTCCCTTCGGAACCGTCGACCAAACCGCGCTCGCAAAAGTCGCATGCCGATACTCTCGACGAAGAATCACGAGCGGGAACGGGGCAAAGCGTGGCAGACGACATGAGTTCGGCACCGGGCGGGGAGAAGGCCGACCCGGCGACCGTCTTCGCCGCCCTGGCCGAAATCATCTATCAAGGCTCGGACGCCAAGCAGATGTACGCGGCCATCTGCATCGCCGCGACGCTGACCGTGCGCGGCTGTGACCACGCCAGCCTGCTGGTACGCGACGGCGACCGCTACGTCACGGTCGGCGCCAGCGACCAGATCGCGCAGCACATCGACGAGATGGAACGGCGTTCCGGCGACGGCCCGTGCATCGACGCGATCGAGGAGGAGACCCCCCAGATCGAGCCCGACCTGACCACGCCGTCGCTATGGCCCAAGCTGGCCGCCGTCCTCGTCGAGGAGACACCGGTGCGCGGGGCCATGGGCTTTCGGCTCCTGGTCGACAAGCGCAAGGGGGCCGCGCTCAACCTGTTCAGCGACACTCCCAACGTGTTCGACGCCGAATCCGCCGGCCGGGCGGCGGTGCTGGCGTCGTTCGCCAGCGTGGCCATCAACGCCGTCGCCAAGGGCGAAGACGCCGCGAGCCTGCGCCGGGGGCTGATGAGCAATCGCGAGACCGGCAAGGCGGTCGGCATGTTGATGCTGCTGCACGACATGACCGAAGACCAGGCGTTCGACCTGCTGCGCCGGCATTCTCAGGCGCTGAACATCAAGCTGGCCGAGGTGGCGCACGCCGTCATCGAAAACCGCGGCCAATTGCCGGTCAGCGGCGAAACGAGTTAGCCGGGGGCTACTCCGGCAGCCGCAACTCGGGCTTCTCGACCTCTTCGATGTTGACGTCCTTGAAGGTGACCACGCGGACCTGCTTGACGAAGCGGGCCGGTCGGTACATGTCCCACACCCACGCGTCGGACAATCGCAGCTCGAAGTACACCTCGCCGTCTGCGTTGCGCGGCGTCATCTCCACGCTGTTGGCCAGGTAGAAACGCCGCTCGGTTTCCACGACGTAGCTGAACTGGCCGACGATGTCCTTGTATTCGCGGTACAGCGAGAGCTCCATCTCGGTTTCGTACTTTTCGAGATCTTCTGCACTCATCTGCTCAAACGTCCTTCTGCATGACGTGGGAACCTGGTCCCATCTTTCCTCACCGGTATTCGCCAGGCTCGGCCGGAGGGTCCGGTTTGCACTCCGCCACCACGCGCCCACCGGATCCGCCAGGCCCTGAAGCCACCCGGCGGACGTTGATGAACGAATAGCGGTGCTGGGCGCAGGGGCCGAGCTCGGTGAGCGCCGTCGAATGGGCCGGCGTGCTGTAGCCCTTGTGGTCGGCGAAGCCGTAGCCGGGGTGATCGGCGTCCATCGCGACCATCAGCCGGTCGCGGCTGACTTTGGCCAGCACGCTGGCCGCGGCGATGCACGCCGCCACGGCGTCCCCGCCGACCACCGGCAGCGACGGCATTGGCAGGCCGGGCACGCGAAATCCGTCGCTCAGCACGTAGCCGGGGCGCACCGGCAGGCCGGCCACCGCGCGGCGCATGCCCTCGATGTTGGCCACGTGCACGCCGCGCCGGTCGACCTCCTCCGACGGGATGAAGACCACGTGATACGCCAGCGCATACCGCCGGATCAAGGGGAACAGCTTCTCCCGGGCCTTCTCGGTGAGCTTCTTCGAATCATCCAGGGCCGCAAGGCTTTCCAGTCGACTCGGGCCGAGCACGCAGGCCGCCACCACCAGCGGGCCGGCGCAGGCGCCGCGGCCCACCTCGTCCACCCCGGCGACCGGGCCGAGGCCGCTGCGATACAACGCGGACTCCAGCGTGCGCAATCCGGACGACTTGCGGATGACGGTCCGCGGCGGCCACGTGGTGGCCATGGCTACTGACTCTGCTGGGGGTTCACCGACCCGACGCCACCCCACCGCGACGGCGGCCACACGATGAATTGGGCCTTGCCGATGACGTTGGCTACCGGCACGGTTCCCGAATTCGGGTCACCGGTGCACAGGATGCCCTTGAGGGCTTCGATCGGGACGCTGGTGCAGTGGGCGCGGGAATCCGCCGAGTGGGTCCGGTTGTCCCCCATCACCCACAGCCGCCCCGGCGGGACGGCGACGGGCCCGAACTCGCTGCCCAGGCACGGGTACTTCGACGGGTCGGCCATCATCGTGGTCGGATCCAGATACGGCTCCTTGAGCGGCTTGCCGTCGACGGTCAACCCCGTTTCGGCCCGGCACTGCACCGTCTGCCCGCCCACCGCGATCACCCGCTTGACCAGGTCATTCTCGTCGGGCGGCACGAAGCCGATGAACGACAGCGCGTTCTGCGCAAAGCGCAGCGCGGTGTTGTTCGAGCGGATCGACTTGTAGCCGGCGTTCCACGACGGCGGCCCCTTGAAGACGATCACGTCGCCGGGCCGCGGCTGGCCGAACCGGTAACTCAGCTTGTCCACCATGATCCGGTCGCCGACGCAGCCCGTGCACCCGTGCAGCGTGGGCTCCATGGATTCCGACGGAATCAGGTAAGGGCGGGCGATGAACGTCAGCATGACGTAGTAGAGGACCACGGCGATCACCGCGAGCAGCGCGAGTTCGCGCAGCGTGGACTTCTTCTTGCGCCCCGACTCGGCCGCTTCGGGTTCCGAGGCTTCGGAGGGCGTGTCGGGGTCGGCGGTGGAGACCTTCGGCTCTGGCTGACCAGCGTCGGACTGGCGCTCGGGTGAGTCCGGGGTATCGGTCACGAGATCAGCGTAGCCAGCACGGTTCGTGGCCGCAGACCTGCTCCGAACGGGGCCCGGTCAGCGCTTTTCCTTGATCTTGGCCTTCTTGCCGCGGAGTTCGCGCAGGTAGTACAACTTGGCGCGGCGGACGTCGCCACGGGTCACCACCTCGATGTGGTCGATGTTCGGAGAATGCACCGGGAAGGTGCGCTCGACGCCGACGCCGTAGCTCTCCTTGCGCACGGTGAACGTCTCGCGGATGCCTCCGCCCTGTCGGCGGATCACCACGCCCTTGAACACCTGGATACGCTCCTTGGCGCCCTCGATGACCTTGACGTGCACGTTGATGGTGTCGCCCGGGCTAAAGGCCGGGATGTCGTCGCGCAGCGACGTCTGGTCGACGAAGTCCAGCCGGTTCATCGTACGAACACTCTTCCTTGCGGTCGCGGCCTGCGACGGCTGCCCACACGCGGGCGTGGGGCGGTCATCAAGCCGATGGTTTTCGGGCTTTTAGTGCGCATCTCGCAGCCGCCGGGAAACGCCCGGCGCGCTAGTGGGTTCGAGACAACTGAACAATTGTGCCAGACGGCCCGCGTGCATTGAAAATCACAGGTAAACCATGCGGTTCAAAACGCGCCAAAGGCGCTGGTGAATGGTACACATGACTCGGGCCGAAACGGCCCGGCCACGTGCAGGTTTAACGTCCCAGGACGCCAAGGAGACCGACACATGCGTACCCGCCCGCTCGCCGTGCTCGCCGCCGTGGCGGCGGTGACGCTGGTGCTGGCCGGGTGCGACGAGGCGTTGGTGGAGCCGCAAAGCCTCGGAAAGCCGTCCGCCGGACCCGCGCACAGCGAGCCGGTTCGGCAGTCTCAGGTGCAGCCCGAGACGGTTCAGCTGCTGCTGGACACCGTGCCGATGCACGGGCCGCCCCAAGCGCTGTCCGGCACGGTGTTCGGCGGGCTGCCGGCGCGGATCCAGCAGGCCATCGACGAGGCCGCCGGCGCCGGGGCCACGCTGTCGGTCGCGGTCCTGGACCGCAAGACGCATGAGCTGGTCTCCAACGGCAACAGCCAGATCATCGGCACCGCGTCGGTGGCCAAGCTCTTCATCGCCGACGACCTATTGCTGGCGGAGTCGCAGGGCAGGGCCGCCTTGTCCCCCGAGGACCGCCAGGCCCTGGACGTCATGTTGCAGTCGTCCGACGACGGCGCCGCCGAGAAGTTCTGGGGCCAGGGCGGCGGCGACAACATCATCACCCAGGTCGCGAGCCGATACGGCCTGTCGTCCACCACCCCGCCCAGCGACGGGCGCTGGTGGAACACGATGAGCTCGCTGACCGACCTGATCCACTACTACGACGCGCTGCTCGACGGCACGGGCGGGCTGCCGAAGTCGCGGGCCAGCGTCATCGTCAACGATCTGGCCCGGTCCACCCCGACCGGCGCCGACGGCTACCCGCAGCGGTTCGGCATCCCCGACGGCCTGTACGCCGAACCGGTGGCGGTCAAGCAGGGCTGGATGTGCTGCATCGGCGCCGACTGGGTGCACCTGTCGACCGGGGTGATCGGCGCCGATCACCGCTACGTGATGGTGGTCCAGTCGCTGCAGCCGTCCGACGACGCCACCGCCCGGCAGACGATCACCCAGGCGGTCAAGACGATATTTCCCAGCGGCCGGATCTGACACCCGGCTCCTTGCGCGACCAGACGCAAAAAGCCCCTGATCTTCGGCGTGTCGCGGGGCTTTTACGTCTGCTCGCGCTCCTGCTCGCCCAAGAGGTCCGGGCGGCGCTCGCGGGTGCGCCGCAGGGAAACCTCGCGGCGCCACGCCGCGATCCGCCCATGATCGCCGGACAGCAGGACCGCGGGGACGTCCAGCCCGCGCCAGCTCGGCGGCCTGGTATAGCTGGGCCCTTCCAGCAGCCGGTCCAGGGCGGGCGAGTGCGAATCATCCTGCAGCGACGCGGGATTGCCCAGCACCCCGGTGAGCAGCCTGAGCACCGCTTCGATCATCACCACGGCCGCCGATTCCCCGCCCGGCAGCACGTAGTCCCCGATCGAGACCTCCTCGACCCGCATCCGCCGCGCAGCATCGTCGACGACCCGCTGGTCGATGCCCTCGTAACGTCCGCACGCGAACACCAGGTGCTTCTCGGTGCTCCAGCGCTGGGCGGTCGCCTGCGTGAACAATGCGCCGGCCGGGGTCGGAACCACCAAAAGCGTTTCAGCCGAACAAGTCTCGTCCAGCGCCTCGCCCCAGACCGGGGCCTTCATCACCATCCCGGGTCCGCCACCGTACGGCGCGTCGTCCACCGAGTGGTGGACGTCGTAGGTCCACCGGCGCAGGTCGTGCACGTTCAGGTCGACCAGGCCGGACGCAATCGCCTTGCCCGGCAATGACTGTCGCAGCGGATCCAGATAGGCCGGGAAGATCGTGATGACATCTATTCGCATTGGGGCGCACCTGCTCCCTACAGTTCCAGCAGGCCCTCGGGCGGATCGATCTCAATCAGCCTGTCGTCCAACGAGACCGACGTGACGATCGCGCTGACGAACGGCACCAGGAGCTCGCCGGAATCCCGGCGCACCGCCAGCAGCTCACCCGCCGCGGTGTGCAACACCTCGGCGACGACGCCGACCTCCAGCCCCGAGATCGTCCGGACGACAAGGCCTTCGAGCTGGTGGTCGTAGTAGGTGTCCGGCTCGTCGATCGGCGGCAGCTCGTCGGAGTCCACGACGAACAGGCTGCCCCGCAGCGCGTCGGCGGCGTCGCGGTCGTGCACGCCGGCCAATCGCACCAGCAGCCGCCCACCGTGCTCGCGGGCCTGGTCGACGACGACGCTGCGCTCCTCGCCGCTACGGGAGTTCTTGGCGCGCAACGTATTACCCGGAGCGAACCGTGCCGCGGGGTCGTCCGTGCGGACTTCCACCACCACCTCGCCGCCGATGCCGTGCGCCTTGACCACGCGCCCGACCGTTAACTCCAAGGGAGCGCTCCGCTACTGGTCGGTGTCCACCACGTCGACGCGGATGCCGCGGCCGCCGATGCCGGCGACCAGCGTGCGCAACGCGGTCGCGGTGCGTCCGCCGCGACCGATCACCTTGCCCAGGTCGTCGGGGTGGACGTGCACCTCCACGGTGCGCCCACGCCGACTGGTGACCATGTCCACCCGGACATCGTCGGGATTGTCGACGATCCCGCGGACCAGGTGTTCGACAGCGTCAACGACGACGGTGCTCACCGCGGTCAGCCTTCGGTCGGTGCGTCGGCAGGCGCGGCCTCAGCGGCCGGCTCGGCGGGGGCCTCGGCGGTCGGTTCGGCGGCCGGCTCGGCGGGAGCCTCGGCGGCGGGCTCGGCAGCCTCTTCAGTGGCTTCAGTGGCTTCAGGGGCCTCGGCGGCCTTGGCGGCCTTCTTGGCCCCTGAAGTTGAAGCCTTCTTCTTCGGCTTGGCGGCCTCGGTGGTGGGCGCGCCGTCGGCCTCGGCCAGCGCGGCGTTGAACAGCTCCAGCTTGGACGGCTTGGGCGGCGCGGCCTGCAGGCTGCCCTCGGCGCCGGGCAGCCCCTTGAACTTCTGCCAGTCGCCGGTGATCTTCAACAGCTTGAGGACCGGCTCGGTCGGCTGGGCGCCCACCGAAAGCCAGTACTGGGCGCGCTCGGAGTTGATCTCGATCAGGCTCGGGTCTTCCTTCGGGTGATACCGGCCGATGACCTCGATCGAGCGGCCGTCGCGGCGGGTCCGAGCGTCGGCGACGGCGATGCGGTATTGCGGATTGCGGATCTTGCCAAGCCGGGTCAGCTTGATCTTCACAGCCATGGTTAAGCGACTTCTCCTAGATGTGTCACGCTGCAATTCAGCGACCCGGGCGGGATGCCGGGGTCCGGTTTTGCCTCGCGTGTGTGACCACCGGGCGGCCGTAATCGCGCGGCGGACAGCCGCCCATTGTGCCAGAACAGGGCCGCGCGCCAGAAATCCAGCTACATCACCTTCTGGAAGACTTTCGTCTCCACCCGGCGCGTCATCCGCCAGCCCTCGGCAGTCCGCACGAACTCGTCGTCGTACCAGAGCCCGCAAAACAGCGCCTGGTCGCTCTCGCCCGGCAGCACCATCGGGTTGAAGCAGATCACCCGAGACGAGGCGGTGTCGCCATCGATGCGCACCGAGAAGTTCCCGAGCATGTGCGCGTACACCGGGAAGGTCGGCAACACCTCGGACAACCACTTCTTCACCTCGGGGAAATGGCCGTCGATGCCCCCCAACGCCCGGTAGTCGATGTAGGCGTCGGGCGTGAAGACCTCGTCCAGGTCGTCGAATCGGCGGTTGTCGATGGCAGTGGAGTAGTCCACCAGCAGCTGCTGGATCTCTAAGCGGTCGGAAATCTCTTCCAGGCTCAACATGGCTTGATTGAACACGACGGAACGGCAATCTGTTCAGCGACGTCAGCCAACAGCCCCGCCAGTAATTCCGCCCGCCGGCGTTGGATACCGAAAGTTCGGCTAATCCTTGTTGAATCATGCCAAATAGATGTAATACTCCGAGGTCACGGACTATCGGTAGCCGGCGTTTGGGCGGAGGCTCGCTATGTCGTACGTCATCGCAGCGACGGACGTGTTGACGGCGGCCGCAGCGGATGTGGCGGGCATCGGCTCGTCGCTGACCGCGGCCAGTTCGGCGGCCGCGACCCCGACCTCCGCGGTGCTGGCCGCCGCCGGCGATGAGGTGTCGTCGGCGATCGCGTCGTTGTTTTCCGGGCACGGTCAGCTGTTTCAGGCGCTGAGTGCCCAGGCGGCGGCGTTTCACGAGCAGTTCGTCCAGGCGTTGGCCGCGGGCGCGGGGTCCTATGCCAGCGCGGAGGCCGCCAACGTTGCGGCGTTTGCGGCCAGTCCGGCGCAGACGATCGGGCAGGACGTCCTCAACGTGATCAATGCGCCCTTCCTGGCGCTCACCGACCGTCCGCTGATCGGCAACGGCGCCAACGGGATGCCGGGGACGGGGCAAAACGGTCAGGGTGGCGGGTGGCTGTTGGGCAATGGCGGCGCCGGTGGCTCCGGCGGGCCCGGCCAGGCCGGCGGTAATGGCGGCCCGTCGGGGCTGCTGGGCTACGGCGGGTCCGGCGGGGCGGGCGGCCCGGGCACAGCGACCATGGCCGCCGGGGCCGGTGGGGCCGGCGGCAATTCCGGCGACCCGCTGTTGGGCCGGGGTGGGGCCGGCGGCGCGGGCGGATTCAACGCGTTCTTCC